>NZ_JAMYME010000042.1:0-53165 GCF_040318345.1 Mesorhizobium sp. M1169
CGGTCAAGGCTGGCGCAGCACGCGCCACAGCGATGCGGCTCTGGCCTTGACGGGCTGACTTCGGTCCGGCGTTCTCTCGACAAGCAGGCAGTTCCCTCGTCGAACATGATTTCCCTATCGGGGAAAAGCCTGGACGAACTCTCTCCGACGCTGCTTCCACTTCGGCAAAGATAGGCGAATACCCGAAACCAGAACCGGTACTCCCGTATCCGCCCGTAGCAATACGCCGACACCGCGCACCAGGCGATTGCGGTTGCGGCTGTCTTTCCCCGCAGGGCAGTCGCTGCCTCTGCAGCTTCAGGCACGGTCCGTTTCTGCACGGCGGCATCGCGGTTGAAGGCATCCAACAGATTGGGATCGCTCACCGCCCGATGGTGAGATGCCGCAAGAGGGCTCTGCGCTGGCAATTCCATGGCGGTTGAAGGGTGACGTGAGGCAGACGCTTCACTGCAAGCTGAGGGGTTCTCGGCTGAAGCCGGAAGTTGGGTTGGACGGGATCTTAATATCGCGCCTCCATTTTTCAGCCGCGGAAACAGCAGCCAGCCCGCCGCCTCAGGATCTTAGGACGCTGCTCGCCGTGAAAAGAACTGTTCCGGCATGTTCTGCCGGGCGATGCGCACCAGATCGCTAAGCGCCGAGCGGATTTGCGGCCAGGGGAACTCGGAGCATTCCCCCCAGGCCTTACCCTCGTGCAACACGGCCTCAAGCTTGCCCGCCACGCCGGCGACAGTCGTGGCAGGCGTCGTTGAGAACGCTTCCAGCAGATCCTTCGCCCGGTCGCCAGCCTCGCACTCGGCCTTGAGCGCGGCGGTGTCCGCTCCAAGCGGCCGACATCCTTTGCCCGCAGCTCAAGCGCCGGCAAATCTCCGCCGCCAGCCTCGCGCCGAAAGACTGTGTGAGATATCCGGGCTAGATATGCGCCACATTGATGCGCGCCTGCCTTGGGTGACTCCGAAGGCTGTGACAATCCAATTTGGTCTGCTACGTCGGTCCAGCATAGCTGCAGAAACGACTTCATGTCCAAGTTCACGCAGCTTGCGCGCGAAAGGCGTGATCTCACAGCCTCCATGCCAGCCGCCCGCCACGATAACAACGTTCGCCATCCGTCAACTCCTCGTCAATGCCCTGCCGTGGGGCACGTCAAGCCCTGCCGCCGTGCAATTGCGAAGGCTTTTGCTGTGGATAGGTTCTGACGTTCGACCATTGCCAATACCTGCTCAGGTTCGCAGGCCGTGAAGGTTGAATCCACAAACAGTATTGCGTTACAGCCCGGAGATATCCGGCTTGCCCTGGACGACGAATGTTTCGAGCATCGCCCAGCAATTGTCCCGCAGGTAGGTTTCGGTCCCGGCGAGCCTGTCGCGCCATTTCGTTAGCAGCCCATCATGCATCTGGGAGACCAGGGCCTGCTCATAGCCCTGATGAAGGTCCCAGGCTGTTTTGCCACTGCGCCCTGGCGGATGCTGCTTCAGGAAGGCGGGAAAGGACAGGCTCGCGTAGGCCTGTTCCGCCGCCTCGACGAGGTCCTTCACCAGTTCGACCTGGGTCTCGACATCCGCGCGGTTTCCAGGACGACTGACGTGGCCGGCGACCAGCGTCTCGAAGTCGTAGGCAAGAACCGTGCGGTGTGCTTCGACGAAGCCGGGAATATCGACGGCGAGGCCGAGATTCTTATAGGGCATCCAGCCGGGATAAACGACGTCGATGAACATCAGGGTCTTCTGGCGTGGCGCGAAGATGAAGATGTTGTCGATCGAATGGTTGATGCCCTTGTAGGCCAGTTCGAGGCGTTGGTTTCCCTGCTCAAGGGTATAGGTCGTTTCGAAGGTTACAGTTGGAGCCGGGCGCCGCTGGTCCTTCCGCGATGAGAGCAGTTCGGCTGTCCGGGCGTGGGCCACGATCGTAACGTCCTTTGCAAACAGATGCGCGCCGGCGATATGGTCGACATGTTCGTGGCTGTAGACCAGATGCGTCACCGGCTTGTCCGTGACGTCCGCGATAGCCCTAAAGTAGTTTTCCCCAAGGCTGGGTGGCGCATCGCAAGCGATCACCCCGGTCGAAGAGACAAGAAACATGGTGCTGTAGGCACCATCCGTAACCCAATAAAGCCCATCGCCAATCTGCTGGACAAGGTAGCCTTTGCCAGGGTCGACCACAGGTCCCGCACCAGGCGTCGTAGTCGTGCTGCTGGCCGCAAGGGCGGGATGAATGCCGCACCCGCACAACCCGGCCCGGACGGCTGTCGCACCGGCCACATATTGCAGGAAGTGGCGGCGACCTCGGTCGGCGGCGCCTTTGTTCAGTGTGTTGCGATCCGGCAGATCCTCAGGGTTGGCTATTTCGGACACTCGGCTCCGCTCCTCATCCAGATTTCGGCATCCATCACGAATTCATCATAGGGGATCGGCGGGGTCGTTCGTGCTTGCCCGGTCCGATCGGTACCTGGTGACCAGGCCCATCTCACAAGCGTCGATCTGAAATGGTTGATGACCTGATCGCCAGTGCGGTTTCCGTTGTGCCGCGGGTCTTTCAAATGTTCGCAGAGCTCATTTGTCGAAAGGCCGTCCCAGCCCATGCTGAGTGGCGCGAGGCGCCAGTTCTCGTCGGCGCCGGGGACGCCGCTGGCCGCATTGTTCGATTTTCCATGACAGGATGAACATGGCAGGCCCGCCGCACCATGATCCGCGGGTCCACGCGCCACACGAAACAGATGTCGATGCCGGTCGTCGCCCTGGCGCGGATAGTCAGTCAATGTGTGGCAATTCTGGCAACGCGGGCTTGTCATGACGCGGGCGACCTTCGCGAAGGCGTCGGCTGAGGCCGTACTGCCGCCGTTCGTTTGCGACCACAGCGGCTGCACGAACGCCGAGACGGCGGCAATCGTCACGCCGACGAGCGCTCCCAGCGCAAGCCGATGGCCAGTCATCACGCATCACCCGCAGCGCGATGCACCGCGGCGCGGATGCGGGCATAGGTGCCGCAGCGGCACAGATTGGTGATTGCCGCATCGATGTCTTCATCCGTCGGATGCGGCTTGTCGTTGATCAGCGCGGCGGCGGCCATGATCATGCCGGACTGGCAATAACCGCATTGTGGAACCTGCTCTGCGATCCAGGCCTGCTGCAAGGGATGCGAGCGGTTATCCGAAAGTCCCTCGATCGTCGTGACATGTTTGTCCTCAGCTTCACCGAGCGAAAAGGAACAGGAGCGCACGGGCTGGCCATCGACATGCACTGTACAGGCGCCGCAGGCAGCGATGCCGCAACCGAATTTAGTGCCCGTCAGGCCGAGGTGATCGCGCAATGCCCAAAGCAGCGGCATGTCCGGCTCGGCGTCGACCGTGACCGCGCGACCATTGACGGAAAATCGTGTCATTGCGTTGCTCCCGTCAGATCCGCTGGTAGCCGCTGCGCGAAATCGGCAGGGCTCGGATGCGCTCGCCTGTCGCGGCGAACACGGCGTTGCAGAAAGCGGCGTGCGTCGGCACGGGACCAATCTCCCCGACGCCTGTCGGCTTGGCGCCGCTCTCGACGAACCGAGTCGTGATGACAGGCGTCTCGGACACGTGCAGCGGGTCAAACTGATCGAAATTCGTCTGTTCGATCTCGCCGTCTGCGAAGGTTACCTCGGTGTGCAGGCCGGAAAGTCCCCAGACCACGCCGCCCTCGATGTTGGATTTGGCAATGCCTGGGTCGAGGGTCTGGCCGATATCGACGGCGCTCCAGACATGGTGACACTTGATGGTCTTGTCCTTGACGGAGAGTTCGACGACTTGCGCGATATAGCCGCCGAATGCTTTGGCGAGCGCCAGACCGCGGAATCGCCCCGCCGGTAATGCAGCCGGCCAGCCGCACAGCGCGCCGACAGCGTTCAGCACCGCGACCGCGCGGGGATCGGAAGCGGCAAGTCTCAGCCGATACGAAAGCGGGTCGGCATTGGCGCGGTGCGCCAACTCGTCGATGACGCTTTCCAGGACGAAATTGTTCGGTCCGTGGCCGGTCGTGCGCCAGACGGAAACCGAGAGCGGCGTGTCGACGCGATGTTGTTCGACCGCATAGTTCGCAATGACGTAAGGCGTCTCGGTCAGGCCCTCGACGGCCATGCCATCGTATGCCGCCGGCGGCATGATCGGCCGCGCCCAGTCGCCCTGTGCCTTGATGACACCGCGCGGGAATATGTAGAGCATGTGGGACGGCGAGACGACACGATGCGTCATCGCCGCCGGCAACCCGTCATTGCCGAGAGACGCCTTCACCGCATGGACCATTGGCGGGCGGTAGGCGTCGTAGCGGAAATCCTCTTCCCGACTCCAGATGACCTTGACCGGGCGGCCGGCGGCCTTTGCAACCAGGATCGCGATCTTCGCGAAATCCGCGAGCAGCCGCCGCCCAAAGCCGCCGCCCAGCAACGTTCTGTGGATGATGATCTGGTCGTCGGCGAGACCCAGCATCTGCTTGGCGACAGCGTGGGTGATCTCGACGCCCTGTGTCGGGATCCACAACTCGCACCGATCGTCCGTCACATGGGCCGTGCAGTTCATCGGCTCCATCGTCGCGTGCGCCTGCACCGGAATTTCGAAGATAGCCTCAAGCGGGCTGTCGGCAGCCGCCAGAACGGCAGAAGCGTCGCCCGCTTTGACTTTCGTGTCGAACGACGCGGATTTCAGCAGCGCGCTATATTCGGCCCTTTGGCCACTGGTTGAATATCCGGCGAGTGGACCCGGCTTGAATGTAAGCTCTGCGCCATCGAGAGCGCGCTTCGCCGTCCAGTAGTCATTGGCAACGACAGCGAGGCCGGACGGAATTTCGACGACGGCAAGCACACCGCGCTCAGTCTTGATCGCCGTTGGGTCGAAGGCCGCCAGCGATCCCCCTTGCGAAGGAGCGCGGCGGATGGCGGCCACCGCCATGCCGGGCACTTTCACGTCGATGCCGAAAATCGCCGAGCCATCGACTTTCGAGGGTATGTCGACGCGTGGCTGCGGCTTGCCGATCAGTTCCAAGCTGCTTGTCGGCCTGAGATGAGGATCCTTTGGAATATCGAGCCTTGCCGCGTCAGCGGCAACCGAACCAAAACTCACCACCCGGTCAGTCGGATCATGATGGATGCGGCCCTGGTCGACGCGAAGGCTCGCAGCGGCAACCCCCAGACGCGTCGCGGCCGCGCCGACGAGCATCTCGCGTGCGGCGGCGCCAACGGTGCGCATGATCGGGAAGAAGGTCGAGATCGATTCGCTGTTGCCGGTGAACATCCATTGATATTGCGGGTGCCGGTATGCGGGATCGAAATCGGCCCATTCAAGCGCGACGCGCGACCAGTCGGCGCCGAGTTCGTCGGCGAGCACCAAAGGAAGGGTGGTTTGGATGCCCTGTCCCATTTCCGACTGGGAGAGCATGATCGTCACCATGTCGTCTGGATCGATGCGCAGCCAGGCATTGATGAATTTGTCGGGGAGTGAAGATGCGGCCCGCGCTTTGACGGTGACCTGCGCCGACAGGAGCAGAGCGCCGGTCGCGACCAGCAATTGCCTTCGATCCAGCGATCCGACCTTGGTCGGTGCGCCCAGTGGACTATCCATCAAGTTCAGCGATCCCTTCTTGCGACCGGCCACTGCCACGACCGAACCTCTCGCCTTCGATCATAGGATGAGTCATTATTCGTTCAACTGAAATCGCTGGATATGTGATATGAACAATTCGGATATCATGGCTGAACAGGATGGCTGGTGCAGCAAGTAGGAGATGCAGTTGACTAGCAAAGCCAACACCGATCAGCAGAAACTGCGCCGGCTCGACTTCACCATGCTGACGATCTTTCGGGATCTCGTTCGATTGCAAAAGACAACGCTTGTTGCGGCTACGCTGGGTGTCAGCCAGTCTGCCGTCAGCCATGCGCTGGCTCGGCTACGGGAACTCTTCGACGATCCCCTGTTCGTCAGGCGCCCGAACGGTCTGGAACCGACACAGCGTGCCTCACAGCTTCTCCCACAAGTCGAAGTCATTCTTCGACTTGCCCAGGATGCACTCAACGTTCCCACGCACTTCGACCCCGAAACATCCACGCGCTCGTTCCGGCTCGCCGGCAACGACCTTGTCGGCGCCGTGATTGCCCCGCCGCTGATAAGGACGTTGCGTGCCGAGGCACCTGGATGCCGGGTGGCGTTTCAATTCGCTGTCGGAACCGAAAGCCTGAACGCCCTGCGCACCAACGAAATGGAGATGGCGATCGGGCGCGTCTGGGATCTGCCCGACGAGTTCCGGGCCGTGCCAGTCTTCGAAGAAGACTTTGTCGTTGTTGTCAGGAAAGACCATCCGGTCGCTCACCACGCGGCGATGTCGCTCGAAGAATACCTATCGCTCGATCACATCCTCGTCTCATTCAGGGGTGGATTTCATGGGATGGTCGATCAGGCTCTGAAGAAGCGCCGGCTTCGGCGCCGGGTTGTCGCCAGCGTCCCGATGTTCATGACGGCCATGGGCGTTGTGGCGAGCGGTGATCTCTCTTCAACGGTCCCGGCCCGGCTCGCCGCCAAATACGCCGATCAGTTCGGGCTTGCGGTCCTGAAAACGCCACTCGCCATTGATCCGTTTACGTTCAGCCTCGTGCGGCATGCACGATCGACGTCGGACGTTGGCCTGGATTGGTTGTCGGCAAGGATAATCGAGAGCGCCTGCCCGCCCTGACCCAAAAAGGAATAAGAAGAAACCATGGCCTTGTTCGGGATTTGACGCACACCGGACTCTTGGTCACGCTGGACCGATGACAAGGGGCGTGCTGCTGGACCTCGCAGGCGTCAACCATGTGGTAAGACCGCTATACCAGGCGAGGTCGACGCCGTCGCGCAGTTGCGGCAGTCCGGTTTGGCCGACGCATAGTAAGCAATGCCACGCGCTCTGTTGGTTTGTCTACGCTATTATAGCCGTGCAGTACGAAAACTACAACAACTTGAACATGTTAGAGGCAGCGCAATCGTACAAAGACCGGCATTGGGAACAACAGTAAAGGTCGCCTGACAAACTCCTAATTTGTAGGTCACAGGTTCGATTCCTGTGGGATCACCACTCAGTCACAGCAAATATGGCCCAAGCTAAATTAGAGCAAGGCTAGGCGATTCCGTTACCGGCCATCCTGGTCGGTGACCCACTAGCTTTCAAAGCAGCCATCAGCATAGGCCCGACCGAAAACTCCCCGGCCCTCGCCTTCTCAGTCAGCACGCGCAGATACATCGCCGATCACATGGACTTCATGGAGCCGCAGAAAAATGGTTCACTTTTTGTTCTTTTCCGAAAACGCGTGGCGAGATATATAGTCTGGCGTGTCCTTTAACTGATTCCTTAGGGAGGCAGCGCGCAGATGACCGTCCAGCCCATCAATACCATGCTGCAGGGGGACAGGATTCTCAATGAGCCGATAATCAGCTGCCCAAGCTGCAAGACGGAAATCAAGCTCAATGAGTCGCTCGCGGCCCCTTTGATTGCTGCCACGCGTGAAGAATACGAAATGCGCCTGGCGCAGAGCAAGGCATCGATGGCTGCCAGAGAAGAGGAGCTCAAGCGCCAGCAGGCCGAGATCGTCGCCGCCAAAGAGGACATCGCCAACCAGGTGGCTGGGCAAATCAAGCTTGAGCGTGCCGGAATCGCGGTCGAGGAAGCCCGCAAGGCAAAATTGCTGCTTTCGGTAGACCTGGAGGACAAGGATAAGAAGCTTGCCGAGCTGGAGGCGACGTTGAAGGCGCGCGACGAAAAGCTCACCGAGGCCCAGCAGCAACAGGCGGAATTCCTGAAAAAGCAGCGTGCGCTTGACGACGAAAGCCGGGAGATGGCGCTGACCATCGAAAGGAAGATCCAGGAGGGGCTGGACGCCGTTCGCGTCAAGGCGAGGTCGGAAGCGGAAGACGGGCTCAAAATGAAGGTCGCGGAAAAGGAAGAACAGATCGCAGGCATGCAGCGTCAGATTGAGGAGCTGAAGCGCCGTGCGGAACAGGGTTCCCAGCAGCTGCAGGGTGAAGTTCTGGAGCTTCAGCTGGAAGCCCTCATTGCCGGCCGGTTCCCGATGGACGTCATTGAACCGGTTGCCAAGGGTGAGTTCGGCGGAGATGTCCTGCACCGCGTCGTCGGACCGGCCGGCCAGCCATGCGGACATTGCGCTTATGATCTCGGAAGCTCTGCCTGCCGGTGTGGAAACCTTCGATCTTCTGGACGGGGTCTATGTCGCCCATCCCAAATGCGCGATGCCGATCGCAATCATGCTGCGACAATCACTCATCGAGCTGGCGAACTCCCGCCTCGCCCAGGACGGCCAAGCCACCAAAATGGAGCAGGTCTATGGCTATCTGACCGGTCCGCGGTTCCGCCATCGCGTCGAGGCCATCGTCGAAAAGTTCTCTGATATGCAGGAGGACCTGGCCAAGGAACGCAAGGCCACAACACGCCTGTGGGCCAAGCGGGAGGCTCAAATACAAGGCGTAATCGAGTCGACCGCGGGGATGTATGGCGACTTGCAAGGCATCGCTGGAAAGGTGATGCAAGAAATTGACGGCTTGGAGGTCCTGGCCATTGAAACATCTCCGCCCGGTGCCGAATAGGCAATCGGTATGCAGCTCAACAGGAAAACGATTGGCAATCTGGAGCGGCTTCCCCAGACATACCCATCGGACTGCTCGGATAGGGTAAGCAAAAGAAGCCCGCCCACCCGACGCAATCGTCGTGCCTAGCCGACGGCCTGTTATCTAAGGTCTTGACTCGTTAATCGCCATATGGCTATATAGTCATATGGCAATATATGGACCCACCGGCGACCGTCTGAGCAAGGCATTCTCGGCCCTCTCCGATCCCACGCGACGCGCGATCCTGGCCCGCCTTGCGACGGGCGAAGCCACGGTGTCGGAACTGCTGGCACCATTCGAACTCAGTCAACCCACGATCTCCAAGCATCTCAAGGTGCTGGAGGATGCGGGTTTCATCGAACGCGGACGTGATGCGCAGCGGCGACCGCGCAAGCTGGTGACAACGGCTCTCAAGGATATTGCCGACTGGGTAGAGCCGTTTCGCAGCCAATGGGAAGACAGGCTCGACAATCTGGATCGCCACCTCGAAAAAATGGGCAAAAAGGAGAAGTAGCATGCTGGCAGGGATCGCGAACACCGACCTGATACTCGACCGGGACACGCACACGATCATTCTGACGCGCGTGCTTGCTGCGCCCTGTGAACAGGTCTTCGAGGCATGGACGCAGCCGGAGCATGTGGCATGCTGGTGGGATCCATCAGGCGAACCGCTCGCACAATGCGAGATCGACCTGCGTCCGGGAGGGGCCTTCAGGTTCGTCAACCGGCATCCCCCTGGCGCCAACCAGTTCGCTGGCGTCTATCGCGAGATCGCACCGCCGCGTCATCTCGTCTTCGAAGCAATGGGGGCGATCGGGCGTGTCATTCTCGACCAGACTGGCGGCAAGACGTTTCTGACGGTGAGGATCGAGTGCGGCTCGGCGGAACGGTTGGAGCAATATCTGAAAATGGGCATCGACACCGGAACGGCCAAGACATTGGACAACCTTGCCGCACATATTGGCGCGATGGCACAACGGACATCCAGCTCTCCGTCAACTGCTCCGAGCAGCGGCGAGTAACATTAGATGCAACAATCAATCTGGACAGCGGCAGATGCGGCTCTGGTGGCGTATGCCATCACTTGCGTCGTTCTATGCCTTAATCTTCTGATGCTCTGGGCTTCCAGCGGGGCGATCCGCGCGAAGGGTGGCGTGGCAATCAATCCGGAGGATGGGGCTCGCTATGGTGTACCTGTGTCAGAAATTGACCCGCCAACTGTCGCGCGGCTCCTGCGCGCACACCGCAATGCCGAGGCCACGATCTATCCATTTCTGCTGCTGGGCCTGCTCTTTGTTTTCACGGGAGGAAAGGCAGCAATTGCAATTCCCATTTTCGCAATTTTTGTAGTCGCCAGGATCGTACATTCGATAGTCTATCTGAAGGCCATGCAGCCTTGGCGCACGATCGCTTTTGCAGTCTCCCTGCTCGCAATCGTTGTCCTGATGGGCGCCGTAGTCCACGATTTGCTCTTTGCCTGAGGTAGAACCGTATATCAGTACCGAAAGCTCCAATCCTGTCGTTCACGGACGTCGTCGCCATCGAGGCCTGCGTGTCGACTAGCGAAAGACTGACGAGGACGTCTGTTTGGGGTCGAACTTGCCTATTGGGAGAGCGGACATTCGCGGACCGCCACACTGCTATAGTCAATGCTATGGATCGACTCCAGCGCCTGGTGCACGCGCGGCGGCCGTGATGATTTTGTCGGGATCGTCGGTCCAGACGAAGGGCTATGACTGCAGCTTGTGGTCGATGACGAAGCGGTTGATAGCGGAATCCAACCTGCCCTCAACACAGGACTGGTGATAGCCGGCGCAGCGCCTGTCGTGCTGCCGCCATCGGTGCTCTTCGTTTTCTGAAGCGCTTCTTCGTGGACTCGATCGTAAGAGCATCGTCAGGGCGACCTGCGGTTTTCCACTATTATGATCGGCTCGTGCCCGAATTTTCTATCAACGTCGCCGCGACTCGAGTATTAGGTTCCGCTTATGGAGCGTCGACACGCCATGCGAAGGATCAGGGACGGGCTTTGGGAAGTCTATGACATAGACAATGAAAAGGTTGTCTTGGTGGACAGCGTAGCTCTGACCGATTTGCGGGACGAAGAGGCACTCGATGCGTTGGAGTTGCTAATGGGTGGATTTCTTGTTGCGAGCAGGTTTCCAACGCTCGGTTGATGGTTTCTCCAGGGACATGTTCGCGCGCACGTCAGGCGAAGGCGCCTCAAGCCTCTCATTGTGGGTTCCATCAGAACCGCAGGGCACGAGCTTCCAGCACCAGTTGCCCTGCGGCGGGACGTTGGGGTGGCACCAAGCAGGCAGGAAGGACATCGCCATTACGCACCGATTTACGCGGCAAATCTTGGCTCGGGAACTCCCGTTATGCCGAGGCCGGTGATGGCAAAAAGGCTGCCGCGTAAAACTCCGTCGCCCGGAAAGCGCGGCAGCGGCGGCTTGGCCATCGAAGTGACGTACAGGGTGTCGAGCCTCGGCCCGCCGAACATGACGCTGGTGATCTTCTTGACGGGCATGTCGATGATGCGATCAACGCTGCCGTCGGGCGCGTAGCGGACCAGCCTGCCGTCATAGACCAGCGCGTTCCACAGGAATCCTTCCGCATCGACAGTTGAGCCGTCAGCCGCCCCTCCCCGGCTGGTATCGACACGCGTGAAAGTGCGCCGGTTGGTGGCGGCACCGGTTGCGATGTCGTAGTCGTAGGCCCAGATCTCGCCGGTCCAGGTGTCGGCGAAATAGAAGGTGCGGTCGTCCGGGCTCCAGCACGGACCGTTCGAGCAGATGATGCCGGAATCTATTCTGGTAACGGAGAAATCCGGATCGAGCCGGTAGAGTCCGCCGGAGGGTCCCTCTTCCATCGTGTCCATTGAGCCGGCGAAGAAGCGGCCGCGCCGGTCGACCTTGCCGTCATTGAGCCGGTTCATCGGCCTGTCCGGCTCCGGATCGTGAATCGGCGTCACCTCGCCGGTGGCGAAATCAAGCAGATGGAAACCGCGCTGCAGCGATACCACCGCGCCACCTCCGTCCTTGCGCAATGCCATCGAACCGATCTTCATCGGCACGTCCCAGCAACGGATCTCGCTCCCGTCGGCGGTTGCCCGAAACACACGCCCGTCGAAACTGTCGATCCAGTAGAGGCGCTCCTGTTCAACGTCCCACAACGGTCCCTCGCCCAGCGTGGTCTTCACGTCCACCACGACTTCGATCTTCATGCCGTCCTCCTCCGTTCGAACCTTGCAGAAGCCGGTCAGAACGCGACCTGGTCGCCGCCCTTCAATGACAGGATTTCGCGGGCCTCGTCGGGCGTTGCCACTTCCATGCCGAGGCCTTCGACGATCTTGCGGGCGAGCACCACCTGCTCGGCATTCGACTTGGCAAGCCTGCCCCTACCGGCCCAAAGACTGTCTTCGAGCCCAACGCGAATGTTGCCGCCAAGCGCTGCCGATTGTGCCGCGATGCGCAACTGGCTGGCGCCCGCACCCAGCACCGACCAGCGGAACTGGTCGCCGAACAGGCGATCGGCGGTGCGCTTCATATGGGCGACGTCTTCCGGGTGCGTGCCGATGCCGCCGAGCAGGCCGAACACCGACTGCACGAAGAACGGCGGCTTCACCAGCCCGCGATCGGCGAAATGGGAGAGGTTATAGAGATGGGCGATGTCGTAGCACTCGAACTCGAAGCGCGTCCCATTGTCGTAGCAGGTTGCCAGTATGTATTCGATGTCCTTGAACGAGTTGCGGAAGACCAGATCACGCGTCGCTTCCAGATGCGGCTTTTCCCAATCGAACTTGAACGTCTCGTATTTGTCGGCGAGGTGATAGAGCCCGAAATTGATCGAGCCCATGTTGAGCGAGGCGACCTCCGGCTTGAATTGGGCGGCGGGGCGCACACGCTCCTCCACCTTCATGTAAGGACTGCCGCCGGTGGTGATGTTGATGGCGGCATTGGTGCCTTGCTTGACGCGCGGCAGGAAACGCGCGAACGCCTCTGGCGTCTGGTCGGGCTTGCCGGTCTCGGGGTCGCGGGCATGCAGATGCAGGATCGCCGCACCCGCCTCCGCCGCCGCGATCGCCTCGCGCGCGATCTGGTCCGGCGTGATCGGTAGATAAGGCGACATAGTCGGCGTGTGGATCGCCCCCGTCACCGCGCAGGTGATGATGACCTTGCCGCTGGGTTGCTGGGCGCCGGGCTTGCGGCTTGTTTGCGTCATTGTCCAAACTCCTGATCCGACTTTTTCTTGTGCGCCGCCAGCGCCATCAGCCGGCGGTCGCGCCAGACCTGCCGTTCGCCGAGTTCTTCCCGCGGCAGGCGCTTGCGACGCTCGGCCTCGACCGTCTCCATGACCTCGCCGGCCCAGTCGACGCGGCGCAGCATCTGCGGGAAGATGTTGGAATAGATCGCCTGATAGCGCTCGACATAGTCGCGCACACCACCGGGTGCATTGAGGTCGACCGTCTCGAACGGACCCATGAACGACCAGCGCAGCGCCAGCCCGTCGCGCAGGCCAGTGTCGACGTCCTCGACGCTGGCATAGCCGTCGGCGACGAGCCGAAACGCCTCCTCCAACAGCGCGCCTTGCAAGCGGTTCATGATGAAGCCGTCGAGCTCGCGCTTCATCACCAGTGGCGCATGGCCCGCCTCGACAAGAAACGCGCGGGTCCTTTCCACCGTTTCGGCGGAGGTCCATGGCGCCGGCACCACCTCCGCTGCCGGGATGAGATAGGGCGGATTGATCGGGTGCACGACGAGGCAGCGATGGCGCCCCTCAAGATGATCGGTGAATCTCGACGGCAACAGCGCCGAGGTGGAACTGGCGATCACCGCCTGCGGACCGGAAAGTGCGTCGATGCGGGAGAACACGTCACGCTTCACCTCGAGGTTTTCCGGCGTGTTCTCCTGGACATGGACGGCATCGGCCAAGGCCTCGCCAAGCTCCTCCACAATGATGATGCGGCCAAGCACGGTATCGACCGCCTGTCCCCGCAGCAGATCGTTGGCGCCAAGGTCGCCGAGCACCCCAGCGATATAGTCGCGCGCACCGCTGGCCGCGGCCGGCGCCTGGTCCCACATGCGCACATCATGGCCGGCACGAGCGAAGCTGATCGCCCACGCTCGCCCGATGAAGCCGCTTCCGACAATTGCTACCTTCGCCATGATCTCCCCCTCAGAGTGTCTCGACGTTGCCGTCGACGCCGAGCGACTGGCCGGAAATGTTGATGCCCGCATCGGAAAGCAGGAAGGCCACCATCGCCGCGACATCGAATGGGCTGGTCATGCGGCGCAGCGAGATGTTCTGCAGATAGCGTTGTGTCATCTCCTCGTTTGAAACGCCGAGCTGCTTTGCCCGGTCGGCAATGACCTTGTCGATGCGCGGCCCTTCGATGATGCCGGGCAAGATGGCATTGACCCTGATCCCATGCGGTCCGAGTTCCTTGGCAAGGCTCTGGGTCAGGCCGACAACGCCGAACTTGGCAGCCGAGTACGGCGTGCGGAACGCATAGCCATGGCGGCCGGCGGCCGAAGACATCGAGACGATCGAGCCGCCGCCCGCCGCCTTGATCAGCGGCACGGCACGGCGCGCGCACAGGAACTGGCCGGTCAGGCAGATATCTATGCAGCGCCGCCAGTCTGCCGGATCGATCTCATCGACCCCGCCGGTCGGCCCGGCAATGCCGGCATTGTTGATCAGGGCGTCGAGCCCGCCGAGCTTCTCCTTTATGGTCTCGAAGAGCCGGTCGACATCGTCGTCGCGTGAAACGTCCGCTTTGACTGCGCCGGTGAGTGTGAGCCTCTCTGAAGCGGCGGCCAGCGCCTCGTCGGAAATGTCGCAGATCACGACACGTGCGCCGAGCCGCGACAGTGTCTCTGCAATGGCAAAGCCGATGCCGCCGGCGCCCGCCGTGACCAGCACGCGTTGGCCTTTGATCCCGGTCAGGAATTCGTCCGCCGATGCCGGTGCGCTGGAGCTCATTATTCCATTCCTTTCATTGAATCCGCCTTTCGCGCAGCGCCATGACGGCAGCGAGCACCACCAGCCCGAACAGGATCGCCCGCGTCGCGTAAGGCAGCGTCGTGCCGGCGAGCAGCATCTGCAACGCCGTCAAAAGCAGCACGCCCCCCAGCATGCCGAGATAGTGGCCGCGCCCGCCGGTGATCAGCGCACCGCCGACGACGACTACGGCGATCGAGGGCAGCAGATAATCGTCGCCCATGCCGAGGCTGGCCTGGCCGGAAAAGCCGGTCAGCATGATGCCGACGAGCCCCGCGCAGACCGCCGACAGCACATAGACGAGGATGAGCGTGCGCCCGACCGCGATGCCGGAGAGCTGGGCCGCGCGCAGGCTGTTGCCGATGCCATAAACCCGGCGGCCGAAAGGGGTGCGGCCAAGCAGCAGCACAGCAAACGCGACGAAGGTGATCATGAACAGCACCACCGGCGTCACAACGAATACCTTCCCGGTCATGAACCAGCGCAGCATCGGCGAGGAGAAGCCGGCCGGCGTACCCTGCGAGTAAAGCAGCGCGACGCCTTGCAGAATGCCGTTGGTGGCCAGCGTCATCACGATCGGCGAAATGCCGAGGAAGACGATGCCGATGCCGTTGGCAAGACCGATCAGGCAAGCTGTCAGCAGCACCGCCGGCAGCGCATAGGCAAGTGCACCATCCGAGCCGTTGACCATGCCGGCAAGCAGGATGCCCGAGAGACCGATCGTCCACGGCACCGACAGGTCGAGCCCGCCGGTGAGGATTACGCTGCCTTGCCCAAGCGCCAGGACGGCGAGGAAGCTCGACAGCACGAAAAGCGAGTTCCAGTAGGTGACGTTGACGATGGCGCGTCCGAGCCAGATCTGGGTGACGATCACGACGACGGCCAGGCAGACATAGGCCGGCAGCGCATAACGCAGCGTCTCGGCATTGCGTATATGGAAGGCCGGCTGCGGCGCCTGCTGATCGTCGGTGCTGCCACGCGCGATCCTCAGCCGCCGGTCGGTGCGATCGATCTGCGAGGGCAGCATTCCGGCGCGCCATGCGGCCAACCGCGCCCGCAGCGCACGCAGTTGGCGGGCGAGCACGGAGCCATACGACAGCGAGCCGGCAAGCACGGCAAGGATCAGGATCGTGCCCTCGGCGATCGTCGAATAATAGGCCGAGACGTTGAGTACGAGCAGGATGTTGACGACCATCATCAGGATGTAGGCGCCGAAGACGGTGCCAACCGGCCCGCCTTGACCGCCGCCCAGCCTTGTACCGCCGACGACGACCGCCGCGAACATCGACAGCAACAACGGGTTACCGACGAGCGGATCGCCGCTGCCCGTCTGTGCGCTGATGAAGACGCCGGCGAGCCCGTAGCAGCCGCCGGCTATGACATAGACCACGAAGCGCACGAGAACGACGCGCACGCCGACCGAAGCGGCCGCGTCCGGATCACTGCCGACGGCATAAAGCGCGGTCCCGAAGCGTGTGCCTTTGAGCCAGAACCAGGCGAGCAGGACGACGCCGATGACCACCAGCGGCATCGGTATCCAGCCGGCGATAGCATCACCGAGATAGAAGGCGCCAAGATCGGGCGAGACGAAGCCGCCCGGCTTGTCCATGACCAGCAGCGTTACCCCCTGCAGGATGAACATGGTCGACAGCGTGACGACGATAGGCTGCATGCGCAGGACGGCAATGAAGAAGCCGTTAAAGGCGCCGACCAGCATGCCGACACCAATTCCGGCCAAGGTCCACAGCGCGACACTGGTGCCGGTCGCCATCGGATCCATACCTTTTGCCAGGACGACATTGACCAGCGAGATCACCGCGCCGGCGGACAGGTCGAAACCGCCGGACAGGATGACCACCGTCTGGCCGATCGCCGCCAGTGCCGAGGTGGCGCCGCCGCTGGAGAGAAACGAAATGTCGAAATAGGTGAGCCGCCCGGCACTGACCAGATCGACGACAAGCAGGAGCACCGCAAAGACGATCGCCGCGATGATCGCGCCGCTGTGCCGCGCGAGAAGCCGCGTCAATGTCGCGGCCGGTGCCGCCGCGGGCAAACTCGTCACGCTCATTCCGCCGCCTCCCGGACCAACTCGCCTTGCCCCAGCGCCGGTCGCATGATCGCGCCTTCCGTGATGTGGTTGCCGGCAAGCTCCGCCACCAAGTGACCGTCATAGAGGACGAGCACTCGGTCGCATTGATGGACCAGCTCGGGAATTTCGGTTGAATGCAGAAGGATCGAGCCGCCGGCCGCCACATAGTCGCGCATCATCACATAGAGCTCGTGCTTGGTGCCGACGTCGATGCCGCGGGTTGGGTCGAAGAGCAGCAGGATGCGGCTCTCGGCGACCAGCCATTTGGCGATGGCGATCTTCTGCTGGTTACCGCCCGAAAACGCCCCCGCCCTCGTCCACATGGCGCGGTGGTCGACCTCGACCGCCGAGAAGGCGGACTGGACGGCCTGCGCCTCCTCGTGCCTGCTGATCAGGCCAAATCGGGTAAAACGCGCGACGACCGGCAGCGATACGTTTTGCCGGCCCGAGAGCTTCAGGAACAGACCTTCGGTCTTGCGGTCCTCCGGCACCAGCCCGATCGCCATGTTGGGCTTGAGCGCATCGGCGGGCGAGCCGAGCCACACTTCGCGCCCGTCGACCAGGATATGGCCGCGCTCGATCTCGGCCATGCCGAAGCAGGCGAGGAACAGGTCGAGTTGGCCCATGCCCTGAAGCCCGGCAATGCCGAGAATCTCGCCCTTGCGCAGGTCGAAACCGACGCCGTCGAGCTTCATGCCGGCCTTGAGATCGCGTACGCCGAGCACCGGCGGACCGAAGACCGCCTCGCTTTCGGGTTTCGGCGGAAAGGTCTGGGCGATGCTGCGACCGATGATCTTTTCGATCACTTCTCCATCCGGGACGTCGGCCACCGGCGCCGTCACGATGTGACGGCCGTTTCTGAGAATGGTCAGCGTGTCGCAGAAGGCCCGCACCTCTCGCATGCGGTGGGTGATGAACACGACCGTCGTGCCGGCGGCCTTAAGTCGCGCGATGATGCCGCCCAGCCATTCGACATCGCCGCCCGACAGCGTCGAGGTCGGTTCGTCGAGCAGGAGGATGCGCGGCTTGCGATAGAGCGCGCGCGCGATTTCGATCTTCTGGCGGACGGCGAGATCGAGGGTCGCGACCTCGGCATCAAGATCGACCGAAAAGCCGAGATCTGAAATGTGCTGGCGCACCGCCCTGCGCGCGCTCGCCCGCCTGATCAGGCCGCTCGGGCCGACAGGCGCGTAGGGCAGCAGCATGTTGTCGAGAACGCTGAGATCGCGCACCAGCGTCATTTCCTGGAAGGCTGTCTGCACGCCTTTGGCGTGCGCGGCGCGCGGCGAACCGAGTGGCGCCGGTTCACCAAGAACGGTGATTTGCCCTTCGTCGGGCCGCACCAGTCCCGACAGCAGCTTGACGAGCGTCGACTTGCCGGCACCGTTTTCGCCGAGCAGCGCGTGCACGCTGCCCGAAACGATCTCAAAGGAGACGCCATCGAGGGCGACCGTCGCACCAAACGCCTTGCGGACGCCCTCTATGCCGACAGCTGTCGATTGCGCTGACATCATGATCCCAGTCCCGGCCTGCACGGGGTGCGTGGGAGTGCCTCCAAAGCACCCCACGCCCCATTCGGAGAGCCTTACTCCTCGGGCTGGCCGACAAGGGCGGCCGCGAGACCGATTTCAGGTGTCTGGTCGGAGAAGATCGAGGCGAACCAGCCGGGGTTGGAGACCAGCGACGGTTTGAAGGCGTTACAGCCAGCCTTCATCTCTGCCCAGGTGCCTTCGTTACAAAGCTTTATCGTGTCGTTGGTGACGACCGGCAGTGGCAGGATCGTCTTCTTGGCAACCTCCTTGCCGTCAAGTGCCTCGACTGCAAGCTTGAGGGCAAGCGCGCCGGAATAGGGCGGCGATGCATAGGAGATCCGGGGCGCGCCGAGCGGCGCATAGGGAGAGGCTGCGCCCTCGACCTCCGTGCCCTCCGGCAGCATCTGGATGCGCCCGCCATTGGAGCCCTCGCCGGCGCAAGGCAGTAATTCGCTGCTCTTCTTGCCGGCCTCGAGCTGCATGGAATTGGCGGTGAAGCAGCCGACCTGCATCCACAGCCCATTTATGTCGTCCCAGCTGCGCGTCGCCAATATCTTGGAAAGTTCGGTACGGGCCACCGCCTGGCTCCACATACCGACAGCCTCGCCCACGATCTTGATGTCGGGATGCTTGGCAAACACCTCCTTTGCGGCCTTGGTGCGCAGATCGTCGACCGAGGTGCCGGGAACGCCGGTCACTGCGATGATGTTGCCCTTGCCATTGAGCTTCTTGACCAGCCACTCCGCCGTCACGCGGCCAGCCTCTTCCTGATCGATATGGACGTTGTAGGCGCAGGGCTCTGTGATCTCGGCATCATAGGCAAACACCTTTACCCCCTTGTCGCAGGCGTTCTTCACCACCTGGTTGAGCGCTGTCGGCGAGATCGGGAAGATCACGATGGCTTCGGCACCTGCCTGCACCATCGCGTTGATCTGCTGGATCTGGCGCTGTGCGTTCGGCCCGGCCACCTGAACCTGGAGGTCGACCTTGTCGGCCATGCTCTTGTGCGACGCCATCGCCTTGACCATGTTGGCGGCCTCGGCCTGCCAATCATTGCCGATAAAGCTCATGCTGAGAAATATTTTGTGCTTTCCGGCCGCCTCGGCCGCCGACATCCCAAAGGCGCAAACAGCCATGCCGGCAAGCAGCGCGAGCCGCCGGGCTTTCGATCCGATACCCATTCGAAACTCCTCCCAATTCAGACGACCAAATGCCTCCCAAGGGCACGAAACGTGCTCCTTGTCATTCGATGCAGCTGACCGTATCATGATTTGATCAAAGATCAATGATGAAATGCTAGTGGGTAAAAGCCGGATACGCCGGCGCTTGACGCGGCAATCCGAACCTTGCATTCCGGGCACAGGCGCCGGGTAGGACAAGAGCGTCGCCGTTTGGGGAAAGGTAGGCACAGATGGCTGGGGCGGCATTCAGGAAGCCGGGCGTCGAGATTACGCCGCTGTCTAGGGAAACCCTGCAGGACAGGGTTTACCGGCACGTCACCGAGTTGATCCTCGACGGCAGTATCGTTCCAGGTGAAATGGTGACGGTGCAGAGCCTCGCCGACGCTTTCGGCGTCAGCCCGATGCCGGTTCGCGAGGCCCTGCGGCGTCTGAGCGCCGCCAACGCATTGATGGTGGTTTCGGGCCGTTCGATCGGGATACCGGCATTAAGCCGCGCGCGACTCATCGATCTCAGGAACGTCAGGTTTGAGATCGAGGCGATCGCCGCCGCATGGGCGGCCGAGCGAATGGACGATCCCAGCGTGGCGCTGCTGCGCCAGCATCTGGACGCACTCGAACAGGCCAATGCCGCCGGCGACGTCAAATCCTACCTCAGGGCCAACTACGCCTTTCATTTCTCCATCTATCGAGCCGCGGGTTCGGAAAACATGCTCAACATCATTGAGAACCTGTGGCTGCAGATCAGTCCCTATTTCAACATGCTGCACGATTCTGGAAACTATTCGACCGCCAACCAGCACCATCAGCAGATGTTTGCAGCGCTGCGAGACCGCAACGCGGAAGCTGTCCGGGCCGCGGTTCGCGCTGACATCGACGCGGCTTTCACAGTGCTGATCAAACTGCTGAAGTAACATTCAGGTCGCCATAAGCGACATGCCGCCTCCATTGCTGATCAGACTTCCAGTTCTTTTTCCGCCCACTCCGCGAACTTTTCCAACTTGTCGAGCAAGCTCTCGGCTTCGGGGAGTGATTTTGCCCTGATTCCGTATTGAGCTTCGTCCTTCTCATGGAGAATGCTCCGCAACCGGCTGGCCTGCGCTGCAGGAAGGCGATTTCCAAGCGCATCGCGCATGGTTTTCACCACGGCCGCATGATCCGCGCGGTTGATCGTTCCTGTAAATCGGGCAGTGAGCGCATCGGCGTATGCTATTGCCGCATTCACGATCTGCGACATAGCCGGATTGCCGATGTCACCCGTTTCAGACATTGCACCTCCAAACGGGCAGCCTTCAAATATGAGCGGGCGATGCGCAATCGCTCCTCGCCAAAGCCTGTCTCGACTACTTTCGTCGCACCTCTTCTGGTCATGCCAACGCCTTCTGGCGAGTTTTTGTTGCGAGTTCGTCCGGGCGTGGACCCAAGACGAGCAGGGCATTTGCTTCGACGCCGCCCCACCAAGGGTCTCCCGTGCTCGACAGCCTCGCCACATCCTGCGGAGTGAGTCCCACCACCGAGGGATTGAAGCCAAGCTCTTCACCGTGGGTGACCAGTGCCTCACGGATCTCTTGGAGCGCGCTTTCTAGCTTTTCGGATGGCGTAACCACTGCGATGTCGAGATCGCTGTCTGGACGGTCCTCGCCCCTCGCCACGCTGCCGTAAATCCAGGCCGCGAGTACGTTCGGCCGAACTGCGGAGACCGCCTCAGTGACTACAGCGCGAATGTTGGAATACCTAAGCGCCTCCTGCTCAAAGAGGGCTTCCAGTGATGTCGCCAGTGGATGGCGATCATTCAACCGATAAAGACGAGCCCTGCCCGTTCCCTCTGAAGATACGATGCCAATCCCCTCCAAGGTTGCGAGAGCAGACCACACGCTTGCCCTCGCAAGCCCGCTACGAGCCGCAAGCAATGGTGAAGAAAGCAAGCCGCCGTGCCGGGATAATTCCCGGAGCAATCTCACGCTTGCGTCGGTGCCGAGCATAATGGTGAGTGGATAGCGCAAAGCGCTTTGAGCGGTCGAGCGTGCCATGGCGCAAGTTCCTTCTGCTCTGGAGCCATAGCACGTCGACTGCCGGATATCAAATCTGATGTTTGGTTTTCTAAACAGATGTCCTGTTATCTGAGCTTGGCGGCTGCTGCGCCGCTATCACAAATGTATCCGAAAGATGTTGATCGCCACGTTCATCCAGTCCATCGTAGGAGCAAGAGCAAGATGCCGCTCTATCTTATCCATTTCATTATCTTCTTTCTGCTTCAGTCCGTCCAATGCCCGGTCGGCGGCGAACGGCGAGCTTCTCCTCCCGATAGAGCCGGAACAGCTTCTTGCGGTTCACGACCAGGCCCTTCCCGCCTCAGCATCACGAGAAGACGCCGGTAGCCGAACCGGCGACGCTCCTGCGCGGTCGCTTTCATCCGCTCGCGAAGCTCGCGGTCGTCCGGCCTGCTGGTCTCGTAGCGAACCGTCATGCGGCAACAGCCGATGGCTTTACACGCCCGCCGTTCGCTCATCCCGAAGCCTTCCTTCAGGCGAGCGACAGCTTTCCGCTTGGCCGCGGGCGTCACCATTTCTTTCCCACAAGATCCTTCAACGCGGCATTGTCGAGCATGGCGTCGGCCAGAAGCCGCTTCAGCCGCGTGTTCTCGTCCTCCAGACCCTTCAGTCGCCGAGCCTCGGAGACATCCATCCCGCCGAAGCGGGCCTTCCAGTTGTAAATCGAGGCGTCGCTGACCCCGTGCTTGCGGCACAGATCGGCAACCGATACCCCGGCCTCATGTTCCTTCAAAATTCCGATGATCTGCTCTTCAGAGAAGCGGCTACGTTTCATGTCCTGGTCCTCTCGATGGGCCAGAACGAACTTCAAACCGGATTAGATAAGAGGGGCAAGGTCACGCTCCCAATCAGATTGCCTGGGCTCACCGCTGCTCCTGGCGCAACCGCGACCTCCAAAATGATCGCCAACAATGTCTGCGTTCAGGCAGTGGCAACAGTGCCTTCAATGGCTGACATGAGGCGCGAGGCGGACCTGCCCGATGTTTCATGCGCCGAATGCCCGAGATGCGAGCGCAGCCATTAACCATCGATTAACTATTCGGTCGCCTTTAATTCAATTTTGCAGCATACTGATTTGGGTAGCGTGGCTGCTCAAGGAGATTGGAACAAGAGAGGGTAATTCTCCTGTTCGCGCACCAGACTTTCACTCACGACATTCGAAATTGAAAAAGAAGCGACGGAACACCGTCGTGTCATGGGGAGGCGCCGCATCATGTTTGATGAGGAGCGCCAGAATGAAGATCGAAGACGCAGTTACCGCAGTGACGTCAGAAGCGAGCGCGCTCATGTCTTGCCTCGGCCAGCCCGTTGTCGCCTACCACGTCACGGAAATCATGAGAGAGACAGACCTGGCACACGCCCGCGAGATGCAGCTCGCGCTGGTGCGACGAACCATCGAGGCTCTTGTCGATGACGGCCTGGAAGGCGTCGCCGCCGAACATTTTGCATCCGAGTTCGATGGCAGCATCGGCTTGACCTGGAGACTTCTGCACGCATCCGACGGCGTGGCGCATTGATCAAGACCAGAGCGGTCTTGGTCAAGCTCTGGGAGGTGCGCCGGGCGAAGTCAATGAGGTCGTTGGGTGTCTGGAAAACGCGAACGATACGGACCCTTTCTTCGCCGGAAATAATTGCGACTTGGGTGCCGTCGGAACTGAAAGCTGCGCGTGTAAGGCCAGGTCGGACGGTCACTTCGTCTGGCTGGCAAGGGCAGAGCCAATATCGTTCCATCGACCCGGATGCGATCGCCTTCACGAGGACGCCCCAGGAAGTGCTTCGGATCGTCTATCTCGACCGACAAGGCCGGCGTCAGCAAGGGCGGCTTCTACCCGAACGGGATGAACGGAACGCTCAAAAGCACCTGACGTTTGCGATGGAGGAAAGGTGGAATTGAATGCAGAGTGATTGGCTGCACAGCGGATTCCAAAGCCGAGAAAGATTCGGGGATCGACCTACGAATTACCTGGCGATGGGGTCCATCGGGTGCCAGTGTCGAGCGGCTACCAAGCAGCATCTTCGCCTGAGCTGGCATTGCGGCATCTCGCCTCAACGGGAGTCGCCATAGCTATTCCACCTCAGCCAGGGGCGCTACGGCCGGTCCGTTCAAAGCCGTGCCATCGACGGCAAAATGCGAGCCGTGGCAGGGGCAGTCCCAGCAGCGTTCCAACGAATTCCAATGGACATGGCAACCGATATGGGTGCATGCGGCCGATCGCTTGTAGAGCGTGCCGTCCTCATCGCGAAAGGCAGCGACTTTGGTAAGCCCCTGGCGGACGATAGCCCCCTGTCCGGGCCGCAGCTTATCGGCGGCATCAATTTCACCAGGCGCGACATACTCGGCAAAACTCCTGATCGCTGTCGCATTCTCCGCCAAGTAATCGCCGATCGCGCGTGCCGTCTTGCGAGAGGGTTCGTAAAGTTCCCGCCAGGGGCTTTCCCCCTTCAGGATCAGGTCGGAAATCAATTGGCCGGCCACAACCCCATGGGTGATGCCCTGACCGGAATCGCCGGTAACAACGAAGACGTGCCCGTTGCCGGGATTACGGCCGATGAACCCGGCGTAATCGACGGTCTCCATTACCTGCCCGGACCATCGATTGGCTTCCGCGCCGATATCGGCCACCAACCCTTTGGTCCAGGCCGCCAGGGCAGCGAAGCGGTCGTCGGCGTCGTCGGCCTGCCCTGTCTTGTGATCCTCACCACCGACGATCAGAAAGTCGGTCTTGCCTTCGCCAGGCTGCAGACGGACGTAGTGATAGGGGTCCAGCGTGTCCCAATAGAGTGCATCCGGCAAAATGTCGCGCGCGATCTCGAATGCCATCGCGTAGGTCCGATACGGCGCCTGTTTGGTGTGGAGCGCCACCCGATTGTTGATCGGCGAGTTGGTGGCGACAACGGCCGATCTGGCAGACACGGCAAAGCCCGGGACCGTGGTTACGCGCACGCCGCCGTCAGTCTCCTCGACTTTGTCGACGATGGTATCCGCATAAAGCGCGCCGCCGCGCGCGCGGATGCCGGCAGCCAGCCCGCGGAGATATTTGAGCGGGTGGAATGTCGCCTGATTGAGGTAACGAAGGACGGGTGCGTCCGAAAACCCAGCAAGCGGCACGCCCACGGTTTTCTCGACGTCGACACCGATTTTCAGAGCGGCGTCCAGTTCGCGCTCGATGACGGATTCCTTCCTGCCCGACGCCGGAAACAGAAAGCCTTCGAGGCGGCGGAAATCACACGGCATGCCCTCCGCCTCCTGAATCGATCGGATACGGTCGATAGCGGCCGACTGGCTTTGGTAGTAGATCCGCGCCAGTTCCTCGCCACGCAATTTGATCAGTTCCGAAAAGTAGTCGTCGCAGATCGATGACAGATGCGCGGTGGTGCGGGCCGTCATGCCGCTTCCGATCCGGCCGCGATCGAGCACTGCCACCTTTTGCCCGGCGATGGCCAGTTCGAACGCGACCGACAGTCCGGCAATGCCAGATCCGACGACCACGACATCGACCTGTTCACTCCGCTCGAGCGGAACTGCATCAGGCGCTACTTCGGTTGTCGCCCAAAGGGATACAGTCCTTTCGTCGCTGACATTCATGGCGGAACTTTCCGGACGCGATAGCCGGTAAACGGCCGCGACGGTTCAAAGTTCCTCGATAGCTTTTTGAATGCCGGCAGGGCTATCTGCGCCTCAACCTGGCGTTTTCCTTCTGGGTCATGTGGTCGGCGGTGACGTTGCCCCCAGTTTCTATCCAGTTTTGAGTTCGTTTCCGGCGTGGGTTGTGCCCTGCTGGGCGGGTGAAGCGACGGGCGCTGGCGCGGAGCCTTTGGCATCGCGCAGCGCGAGCGACCGTCGCAGATTGAAGGTAGTCGGCGCGCCACAGGGCGATGGCGACGCGTGCCTGAGCCAGCGAAGTAAACAGCGTCTCGTTGAGCAGTTCATCGCGTAGTCGGCCGTTGAAGCTCTCGATGAAGCCGTCTGCATCGGCTTGCCGGGCGCAATGGAATGCCATTCGACGCGTTGGTGCCAGGCTTCTGAATGATAATCACGACGATGGTAGTCATTCTCGACGATACAAGAGTTGCTGCCACTTATTCGGACAGGAGCGTACCGGTTCGATTGAACCGGTAGCGGTGAACGGAAGCGGCACAAACACCCTTCGGCCGCGATTTCGCCAATAGCAATACCGTAGAAACGTGCCACTTTGGCGTAGGATCTGCGCCCTCCGAAGGCAGAAGTTACAGGTTCAAATCCTGTCGGGTGCAGCATTGCACAGTTCGCTAGCCGACAACTATTCCTGCTGGAATTGACAGGGCCAATCTTCAGGCGTCGTCAAGCCAGAAGGCAACTCGGTCCGGGCGTCTCCGCAAGCCATGTTGAGCTGCCACTGGGACAGACCCGCCGAATTGGAAAGATCGAGGCCCTCGATACGGGTCAGAAAGAAAAAGGCGCGGTCAAAGTCTATCGGCGCGGTGAACGTCGCTCCTCGGAAGTCCGCCCGTGCGAGATTGGCAAATGAGAAGCGGCTACCGCTGATATCGGCGTCATGGAACTGCGCACGCCCCAATTCTGCCTTTGTGAAATCTACATTGGTCAGATTGGCGCCCTGGAAATTCGAGCGCTGCATTTCCGCGCTCGCAAACACAGCGCCCTGCGCGTCCATACGGCTGAAGTCGGTCCTGTAGGCCTCGATTCTGTCGAACCGGGCGCCTTTGGCGGCCGAGTCGGCCAGGGAAGCACGCACAAGCGTTGCCTTCTCAAGATTTGCCGCAAGGAGATTGCTGTTCCTGAGGTCGGTCGAAGTGAAATCAACACCGAACAGGTTCGCCCCGCTCAGGTCCTGTCCTTCTAGGATGAGAAGCTTCTTGTCACACTCGTGCCAATCGACGCCAGGCGTCGCGGCTGCGTCGCAATTTTGAGCGGCAGTGGCGTTCTGCCAAGCAAACACAGTGCAAACCGCTAGAACCAAGCCGGACGCGCCGTGAGCTCTGGTTCGTCTCAAAGTCATTGTTGCTGGACCTCTGCCACTCCCCGACACTCAACCTTACCACATCTGCTGACACACGAGCCACGGTGACCACAGCGTCACAGTTTCACAGTTAGCGCATTCTCATATTCAAGCTTTGATGTTGATCAACCGATCAACCCGCGCGTAGGGCGCGATTTGCGAGCGACTCCCCATATCATCGGCGGTCCAGCAGAGATTCATTTGTCACCGGCCAGGCGCATCATTCCGTAGGTATGCTTGACTAAGCCGAGGAGAGCGGTCGTTCAGGCTGGCGAAGTCGCGTGCCAAGATTGGCCTCCGCTCTGGACGTTTGTCTCGCTAGTTGGGAGCCTGCTCGGATGCTGACCGCCACCGCCGCCGTCCGCTGCCGACAAGCGTGAATCCGCTTGGTTCCGCACCGATCGGTACTTCCCGACGGCACGGGGTGCTCGTCGCATATCCTGATTCCGCTGTCGCATGAACCCCACGAGTTCGCTTAGCGAAGCCGAAGTTGATCTCTGCCATCTCCCAGGTCGAAGCATCAACCCCGCATATTTGTGTCGTAAGCTGACGTGCCGCGAATACGCCTTTTTCGGTTGGCGGGCTTTATGCGGACGCGCAACCTGTTCTTGTTTTTTTGTCAACGTAAACGATGTCGTATGGCGGAGAGGGAGGGATTCGAACTCCGCGCTTGGAAAAGCGTCCCTCTCGTCTTCACCGTGCAGGCCGCTTACTCTGGGCGGCAGAGTGCCCTTCCGCGCTTCGCCAAACCTGCCGTGGGAATGCCTTGCCGTTTTTTCCGGCGGGGCTTTGATCAGATCGTGGCTATTAGTGATTTATGCTGGAACTGGTTGCGGAGGGGAGTCGGACCTATTTGCGCCGATTAAGAAGTCCCGTCAGCAAACGAACTCGGTTACAGCACTGTATCGGCGGTATCCCTCTACCGACTCGAACCGCGACCGTTTCTTAGTCGCGCCTACCGTTTTGCACGCCCTCCCCTCCCCGGCCGTGGCGGAAGGTTGAACCAGTTGGGCGACTGCTAGGTTCCGGACTGGAGGTAAGGTCGGCTCGCTGAAAGCACGGCAGGTGGCATGCGGCACAAAGCTGCCATTAGGCACAAAGATAACAAAAAGCATCGGCGATCGGCTGAAGCCGCTCCTTCTCTGTCTGCTGGCGAACCGCGTAACCGGGGCAGTTTTCCGGGCGAAGGGGTTTGCAGGCGAGCGCGTTCGTGATTCACCCTATGCGTGACCGACTGATTCGTTTGAAGGCTGTCGCTCGTCGAACTCCGCGGGTTGGTTACTGCGCTGATCGGCGAAGTGCGCGGTCCAAACATGGTTCGAAGTGGTCGATCGCAGGGCCGCGTCGCACGGTGCAGAAGGCCATGCATCGTAGATTATGCGCAAACTGCTATCGCGCGCCTAGTCCGAACTCGCGCATCGAACAGTACATCACGTCTTCCGTCCCCAGCGCACCGGCGGCCTCCCCGCTCGCAATCCAAATAGACGTCTTTCAACTGTGTGGCATGTCAGCGTGAGCGAACGCGAGGTCCTGAGCGTCAGAAGCCGACAATGAAGCCGGACTGATTGCGATCAGCACGGTGCCGAGCGTCACAGGCGCGAGGGACTTAACAACTGACATGATCATTTTGAGATCCTCCCCAGCTCCCGTCGGTCAACATTCAGTCCTTGGGGGTCGCAGGTGTAGTGCCGTTCGAAGGTCCCGTCCGCGCGCCGCTGCTTGTTGAAGCCGCGATGTAAGGCTCGATCGCGCGCTCGTGGACCAGCCAAAGGGGATCTCGGCCGAGGCGTAGCCACTGCCGGCGGCCAACCGTTACGGGATCGAGGCCGAAGCGATCCTGGTGCGCTCGATCGTCGTGCCGGCCGCGCCTGCCTCCGCATGACGGATGGCGCGGCTTCGCAAATCGCACATGATTTCGTCACGTGAGATGCCGATGTCGCCAAGGACGTCATCGGATAAACGGCTCAACTGGTCCGTTGCCGACAAGAGAGCTTTTCGCTCGGCGCGGAGGCGTAACCACCTGCGAAATGGACCAATGGCGGCAGCACGAATTATAACCATGATCAGATCGTCCCTTCATTGATCTGAATTGACCGGTACGGAACGGCGCCAACGGCACTCCGGGCGAGAGCGTCAGCCGTCCGCGAGGCAAATTAGGCGTAGTGGTCGATGGATTGGTTTTGCCGCGGCGTGCCCATACGGCGGGCGGTGGCTGGCCCCGGGCCACGCATGTAATAAAGCTCCGGGCGGTAGTGCGGCGCGACGAATTTGCGAAACCACGCAGCAAGTTTTGTGACGGGAGCCAAGAATTTCATGACTGTTCCCTTTCCCTTCGCCGGCTTTCACATGAGCCGGCGGGCCTGACGTTGCAACAAGGATATGACAGTCGAACCAGGCTCGGCTGTGGGAATTCCCACACCGGGGAAAACGGCGAAATCCGCTCCCAGTTTGCATCCCGGAAAGCGGGGCCTGCGGCCATCAAATTTCCTTGGATAGGGAGTAAGGTGAAGTACACTTGATTGAACAAGAGACCGTTGTGACAGGCTCTCTGGCCTTCATCTCAAGACTTTGCGATGCCGATCTCGCCGCGCTGACCAAACGGTGGCACGAGCGCAGCTATCGACACAACGAGCTAATCATTTCCCACGGCGACACTGGTCGCGATGTCTTCTTCCTGCTGGAAGGACGGGCTCGCGTGACACTGGTTTCAGCGGACGGCAGGGAGATAGCGTATCGCGATGTCGAACCGGGTGACATTTTCGGGGAGCTCGGAGGCATTGACGGGATTGCACGCTCTGCCAGCGTAGTCGCGCTGGAGGCAACCCGCGCTGCACGGCTGTCCGGCACAGCATTCCGGGATATCGTGATGACCCACCCGACTTTTGCCTGGATGCTGCTTGAGCATCTGTCTGCCCAGCTCCGGCGCATGACAGAGCGGGTATTCGAATACAGCACTCTGGTCGTGCGAAAACGGCTGATCGTCGAGCTCCTGCATCGGGCGGACAAAGCCGCACTCGTGGACGGCGAGGTGTCCATAAGCCCGGCACCGACGCATTCCGAGCTGGCGGCAACGATGAGCACGCACAGGGAAGCGGTCTCGCGCGAAATGAGCGACCTCGCCAAGAGAGGCCTGATCGAAAAGCGCGGCAGCAGGTTATTCCTGCATGACGTCTCGGCACTACGGGCGCTGGTCGACAAGAAGGAATAGCGAAGGCTGTCGCTGCGGCGGGGGGCACCGCACGTTTCATACTCCTCGGCCGCAAGTGATTATTCCTTCCGGCAAACGGGGCAACCTGGCGTGCCAGCGCGCGGGGCTCCGGCCGCTACTTCGAGAACTTCTCGCCGGTGAACGGTCAGCTACTTTGCGAGGTGGCCGCTCGGATGCCCAGGACATCGAGGTGGCCCTGGACGCGGCACATGCCGCCAAGGACGCCTGGGGGCGCACCAGCGTTGCTGAGCGGTCACTCATCCTCAACCGCATCGCCGACCGCATGGAGGAGAACCTCGATCTTCTCGCATGCGCTGAAACATGGGACAACGGCAAGCCGATCCGTGAAATAACCGCCGCCGACCTGCCCTTGGCCATCGACCATTTCCGCTATTTCGCCGGCGCCTTGCGCGGCCAGGAAGGGAGCCTTTCGCAGATCGACGACGACACCCTCGCCTATCATTTCCATGAGCCGCTCGGGGTGGTTGGCCAGATCATCCCCTGGAATTTTGCGCTGCTGATGGCATGCTGGAAGCTTGCTCCCGCGCTTGCGGCCGGCAACTGCGTCGTGCTGAAGCCTGCCGAGCAGATTCCGGCTGCCATCCTGCTGTGGGCCGACCTTGTTGGCGATCTGCTGCCGCCGGGCGTGCTCAACATCGTCAACGGCTTTGGTCTCGAGGCGGACAAGCCACTCGCGTCGTCGCCGCGCATTGCCAAGATCGCCTTTACCGGTGAGACCACGACGGGCCGGCTGATCATGCAATATGCCAGCCAGAACCTTATCCCGTAACACTGGAATTGGGCGGCAAATCGCCAAACATCTTCTTCAAGGATGTTGTCGCCGAGGACGACGATTTCTTCGATAAGGCGATCGAAGGCTTCGTCATGTTTGCGCTAAACCAGGGCGAGGTCTGTACCTGCCCGAGCCGCGCGCTCATCCATGAATCGATGTACGATACGTTCATGGAACGCGCCCTCAAGCGCGTCGAGGCGATTGTGCAGGGCGAGCCGCTCGATCCGGCAACGATGATTGGCGCCCACGCCTCGTCCGAGCAGTTGAAGAAGATCCTGTCCTATATCGACATCGGCCGCCCGGAAGGCGCGGAGGTGCTGACCGGTGGCGCCCGCAATGTCCTGCCTGGTGATCTGGCGGGCGGCTATTACGTCAAGCCGACCGTGTTCAAAGGACACAACAAAATGCGCATCTTCCAGGAGGAGATCTTCGGGCCGGTGGTTTCTGTCACGACCTTCAAGGACGATGACGAAGCGCTCAGCATTGCCAACGACACGCTTTATGGCCTCGGGGCCGGGGTCTGGACCCGCGATGGCAACCGTGCCTATCGCTTCGGCCGTGCGATCCAAGCCGGCCGCGTCTGGGCCAACTGCTACCACGCCTATCCCCCGCATGCGGCCTTCGGCGGCTACAAGCAGTCTGGCATCGGCCGCGAGACACACAAGATGATGCTCGACCACTATCAGCAGAAGCCGAGGGGGATAACAGTGTCACGCGGCTTGCTACTCCAGAACAAGCATGCCCCTCCTCCTTGGCGACCTCGTCAAAGGCCTACGGACATCCTCGGGTGACACTCGGTCCTCAAAGGCGTCGATGCAGGACTGCACCGCCAGCTTCCACTTAGGTCCCTTCTTGGTCCACTTCATGAGTTCCTCGGCGGCACCCTCGACGGGGCTAACCCGTACCGGATGCCAGGTCTGTCGCTCCTGACGTAGGCTGGAGGGTTGAACCAATGGAGAGCCATACAGGGAATTGGAGCGGAACCAGACTGCCGATCAACCCAGGTTGTAAGGAACAACGCAGGCCCTCGCGGGTTTAGAGGTGGCAGCGGATTCTTCGTGATGTGCAGCCGCTGTAGGGGGGGCCGTCGCCTCTCCCTCACCGGCGGCGGGCTCCTTTCGCGAAGGCGGTATTGGCCAGAGAACCTTTACCGCATCCAAGTTAGCTAGTTGGGGGGAGTAATATCCCCTCCTCTTTTGCAGCAGCCAGGAATGCCTTGCGAGCCTCCTCAGGTTCCATCTCGTCGAATATCACGGCCATGCAAACGCGCACCGCGAGGTCCCAGCAAGGGCCACGCCTGGTCCACTTCATCAGCTCCTCGCCGGCTGCCTCGGCGTTGTTGACGTTGCGGATGATCCCGGGACGCTCGGTCTTGACGGGGACCGGAGGGTTGAACCAGTGGAGGGCCATGCGGTCACTCCTTGACCTTATCAAGTTCCTCCAGCAAATACCTTTGCTCAGCCCAGTTCCCGTTCTACAGGCAGATTTAGCAGCTTGCGAAGGTAATTGCGGATTACCTCTAACTGTTGAAAATGGCGCAGGACGGCGCGCTTTGTTGCGATGCCACAGTGACTGGAGTTGGCTGACAGCTACTCGCGACCGTCGAAAGCCACGCACAGGCCCATGGCAGTTGCTGCCTCGACGATCGCCTCAGTTAGTTCTTCGTCGGAGGCCACCAAATAAGGCGCAGCCTCCCGCGCTTCGCGTAGCGCCGCATTTATCGAGACCGTGTCGCGACGGTCCGCCCTGTTGAGGAGTACAGTGATTGCTTGCTCTAGAAGCGGACCGACCCTTTGCGCGACGCTCATCCAGCCCTCCCCAGGCACACGCCGAAAGGGAATCTACTCACTTCCTGACCGACATCAACGCCATGTACGAATCGTACAAATTGGCACGGTGCTAGGCCGCAATAGTCAGGAATGTTTGGTTGAAAAATTCGTCCGGGTGATCGGATAATTGGGTCGCGCGAAGAACTCCGGACGCCCCGTGGTGCCAAACACTGTTGCTTCGCCGTCGATGATTGCCCGCTTTGCGTTCAGTTCAGCCGCAGCCCGGACGATTGGGCTGTATCTGTCAGTCCAGTCGAAGCCGTTTTGTGTGCAGGCCTGCACCTTACCCGTTGGATGATCAACTGCGTGCGATACCCATCATATTTGATGTCGTGAAACCACCCTTGGCCCTTGGGCGGCTTCTCGACCAGGGTGGGCATTTGGAACTCAATAAATGACAGCCGGCCAACGCCAGGCCCGGTGAGCATGCGCCGGCACTCCACACAGTATGATTCGAATCAATATCGCTGGTTCGAATCGGTTCCGAAACAAGGTACACGCTGGCGGCGTTGGCATTTTCCACATATTAGCAATCCCTTGACTGCCGTCAAAGCCGCTCCAGAATCATGGGCATGGCTTGGGAAATTGCGGACATCAATATCGGCGATGAGGTGGCGATCACCGTGACGGTGCTGAAGCTGCTGGACGACGGAAGAGCTAGTGTCAGCATCCCGTCCTATGGTTTTCCGCATTCAGTCCCTGCTCCTAAAAGATCCAAACCAGGTGACGAGCTACAGCTGACCGGCGAGGTCACGCGGGTCGACGAGGAAAATCGAAAGGTGACGGTGAAAGCTGGCGGCCTAATCACCGTGGATGCCGATACGATCACCGACTGGACGCCTGTTCGCCGCAAAAAGATGTCGCGTAGAGATGGGGCGGATTAGCGAACGCAGATCAAAGCATGGATGCCGATGATAATCCGCAAGGCCTGGCCGCCCTGCTCTGGTGCGCATGGCATCGAGGACACCTGCCCGGCCGGCGTGCTGCCAATCGAGGAAGCTGCCTTGCCCAGCTGGCGCACTGTACGAAAATTACCAACTTCGTTAGCCGGGAACAAGCACTCTACATCAAACGTTTTTGCGAGACTGAACTCTCCTCCTCCGGCCTGGCTGTAGCGGCCCGCTGCTCTGTACGGGCAGCGGGCCTGAGGGGTCGCACATGCCGCAGCGCCTGCGTACCAATCGCACCTGCCTTAGTCCTCATGATTTGGCTATTTGCCAGCGCGTTTTCGATCGAATTTGCGCAGACGAAGACCTCGACCCTTTAAGCCAACAGGGCGAAATCCTGGCGGAAACGGTAGTGGCGACTTTTCGAAATGCTCACACTGACGAGAGCGAACTGCTGAAGGCAGTCAGGTCTCGTCGCCGAAATTGAGCAGCATAATTTCACCCGGCAACCCGCTCCACAGTGTAGATAGTGTTCCGCGACCTGACGAGTGCCACGCGCACAGGCTCCTTAAAACGGTGCCCTTGCACGCACACCGCCCGAGTCTCGAACGCGACTCAATCCTCGGTCATGTGATAGGTTCCCGCCATGTCTGATCATATTCTGCCCGGTCAAAAGAAGCCCAAGCTAATCGTCGTCGTGGCGTTCGATCGAGGCGAGGACGGCGAACTGTTTCCCGCCTTTGGTCCGGCCGATCAGCAAAGCGAGGAACGCGCCATTCGCACCGGTCAGGCGCTCGCAGGGAAGCACGTTGGCGTATTAGCATGGAGCCGCGACGCCGACCCGGCCGTTGGCGACTACGGTCCGCCGACCGTGCTATTCACCAGCGGCGACGTGCCGGATATGGAGTAAATTCAGCCCGAGATTCCAATTCGCGGTGTTCGGCGAACTCCCCTTCACTGGGTATTTGTGGATCATTTATTGGGTAACGCCGCTCTTGGCGATGCGCTCCTCGAAAGTCGGGGCCAAGCCCGACATGCTGAAGCACTGGGCAGCGTCCATCGCGGCGGCAGCTTCTGGCCAAGCGCATGTCTTCTGCTACTTGCCGACGTTTGATGTGGCGCAAAGGATCTGCAGAAGCTAACATAGCTTGTTCTTGGAGGCTGTCGTGCGTACGAGACGTTTCAGAAAGCCCGTCGTCGTTCAACCCGGCCGGATCGATCGCGACAGAGTTGTTGCGTCCGTATCCGACGCGGCCGAAGTTCTGCTGAGGGATTGGCCGAGGCCGGCGGGCAAGTCGCGGCTCGCCGCAATCGAAGCATGCCTTGCCGTAATCCGTGGAGAAAAACCACCAAGAATAGCGCGCCAGGCGTTCATCGCTGCTGCCAAGGAGGCCAGGATATTGCTCGCGGAAGAAATTTAGGCTTACCCAGCACCCGTATGGATGTGCCCTTGAAGCACGGAGCGCTGCTGGATTCAGCGGCTTTGTTGCTTGTGGCATCGGCAGAGCGCGACCTATCGATGTAGTGCGATTTTATCGATATGATTCGATTGTGTGTCGAGGGCGACGATGTATCAGCTCGCCTTGTCGATCGCACATTTGATCGACCTCTCCTGCCCGTCAGGATACGAGGACGTGAAGACGCAAGCCGTGCTGAAGGTTGTGTTGTGGCGTGAGCGGCGCTTACTGAACCGCGAAGCCAGGCAGCTCATTCCCAGCCAGGCCACCTAGACCATCTAGACCTGACGGCATGGCCCGAACGTCGTGCACTGTCAGGCTTTGCCCTTGCGCTTTGCTGGTGCTTTTTTCGGCGGCGTTTTGTCAACCGCCTTGCGGCCGAGACCGGCAGCTTTGGCAAGTGCAGACCGCTGAGCCGCATAGCTGGGCGCTACCATAGGATAGTCCCACGCCAAACCCCACTTGGCTCTGTACTCATCAGGTGTCATGCCAAGCAAGCCCAGGTGGCGCTTCATCGACTTGAACTTGCGCCCGTTCTCAAGGCTTATAATGTATTCGGGAAAGATCGACTTCTTAGGATTTACCGCGGGCGTAAGTATTGGCGATGGTGCAGCGACCGGCTCAGCCAGGCCAGACAACGCAGAATTGACACTAGCGATCAAATTCGGCAGATCCGCCACGGGCGTTGCGTTGCTCTGGACATAGGCTGCGACGATGTCTGCTGTCATCCCTAGCAAATCAGCCCTTCGCTGCCCGATTGCTTCATCCATCAAAATCGTTCCCGTGTTGATCTCCGGCGTTCCTATTTGGAAAATTCGGCCTGCGCAATTGCAAACAACGATTATTTGACGCTAGATTACTCCAAGGCCGACTTTGCTGGTCATCCCCTGCGACATGGGTGTGTGCGGCCAATTTCCCTTCAGGTGTAGCACCCTCATTCACCCGAATGCGATCAGCAGATCGTTGGCATTATCTGGTCCCCGGCCTTGATCTGGACTTCGGCGATGGTCCTGTCGCGCTCGGCATGCAGCGCCGTTCCATCTCATCGCTTCGATCGACACCAGCACATCGCCGGCCTTCACCGCTTGGACTGCAGCGACCGAGAGCGCCGAGACGACGCTAGGCATCGGCGCGCCGACACGCGGACACAGCCCAGGATGACAACGTGTGTTCGGGAGATGTCAGGCGTTCAAGATTTTCGCTTCCTTGGTGGCGCTGAGAAATGCCACGCGGGCAATCTCCGGGGCCTTATCGCCGCCGAGCACCTTCATGCAGGCCATGGCTGCTGGGTGCGGCGCCCAGTTTCTCCAATGGGCCAATCATAACGCATCAGCTCAGGCCGGCGTTTAGCCGCTTAACCAATTCCATAGGTATAGAGGCTGAGATTATTCAGGGGTGATCGCTGAAAATTCAGAGATACTGGCCGGCAACGCAAAGTGGCTAACTGTTGCATTTTGGGCGGGGGCAATTGCCCCGCTTGCCGGCCTACCTTTGTATGCAATTGCTAGCCTTTTTCCCACGGCTAGAGCGACCCGGCCGCCTATCTTTCGCCTGAGTTAAAGCTGAGGCAGCAACGCTTTTTTCTGCTTTCGTTGATTTGGGATTGCTAAGAATCTTGGACGCCGCGCTTGCGACGCCCGTGGTCGTGGTTTCGTTTTTTGCCACTTTTCTTCGCACCTAGTTGGTGCGCGAGGACAATGATCCCGCATTTGCTCCGAGTCGATTCGGCGCTTCTTTCGCCTGTGGAGAAACTTTCATGCCCTCTGCCAGGCTTCACCAATCCGAAAGGCAGCTTCCTTCTTCAGCAGAAGGCCCCCAAGCTAATTGTCGTCACCACCTTCGACCCGCGATGAGAGCGGCGGCTTCCACGCAGCCTATGGGCCAGCCGAGCAGCAGACCGAAGACCGAGCGATAAAGGACCGCCAAAGCTCTGGCGACCAAACATACCGGTGACGTTGCGGGGTCGCGTGATGCTAACCCGGCGCTGGGCGAATACGGCGAGCCAACGACGCTCTTTGGTTCGGGGCGACGTGCCCGACATGGAGTGACGATTAGGCCGGTATCCCAACGCTCCCCTGAAATTCTCCTCAGGGGTAGTCGAGGGGCACAGGGACACAGGAGACCTAACCAGAGGAGCGTAACACCCCTCCTCCTTGGCAGCAGCCTCGAAAGCCTGACGGACCTCTTCCACAGTTCTGAAGGGCTTCTACGCTTGCACAGCCCTCCTCCACTTGGGTCCCATCTTGGTCCACTTCATAAGTTCCTCGGCGGCACCCTCGACATTGTTGCACCCGTCGGTGGCCCAACGTCGGTCGGTCTTGACGTACACCGAGGGGAGAACCAATGGGTTGCCATGGGTGGAAATTAGAGGGGACTTCCTCGGTAACCAGCTTCCGGTCGCGAGTTTTGATAAACTTCCAATCACCAGCTCTAATCAGAGGCGACCGTAACGTCCCCTCCTCCTCGGCAGCAGCCAGGAATGCCTTACGAGCCTCCTCAGGTTCCATCTCGTCGAATATCGCGGCCATACAAATGCGCACCGCGAGCTCACCAAGGGCCACGCTTCGTGCACTTCGTCAGCTCCTCGCCGGCCGTCTCGGCGTTGTTGACGTGGTGGATGATCCCGGAACGCTCGGTCTTGACGAGGACCGGAGGGGAGAACCAATGGGTTGCCATGAGCGGAAATGTAGGGCGAGGAATTTCGTCGGCCGATTCTTGCTTCCGCAGCTCAAACTCTTCTGAAAGCTCCCGCGCCAGCGCGGCAAGCGTCGGTGTCAGAGTTGGTTCGCCTACAAACCTTAGGAGCCTGCGCAGCTTCCGGCAGTAGCCTTCCGAACTGATCGTCCCCCGGAAGGCACGTCCCCTACGCAGCATGGCCATAAGGGTCACTGAAGGTTCCTTCTGGTTCGTCGAAGGCCATAGAAACCCGCGCTGCCAAAGTGGTGGCGCTCCAATCAGCCTCGACCTGCTCTCGCCGCTCAAGCTCCTGCAACAATGCAGCAAGGGACGCCGGCAGCTTCTCGTCGACTTCGAGACCAAGCCTGTTGCGGAGCATCTGACGATTATCTTCTGAGCTGATCAGCCGTTGAAAGGCTGTCCCTGCTGTTGGCGTGCCGGCATAAGGTCGTTCCCACATTCGGTTTGAAACACTTTCGTTGCGAAAGGGTTCCGAAGGGGATGCGAATAATTTGGTGGGTGCTCGCGCGAAATTCCCCGTGCCCCTCTCGATCCCATAGACGGTTGAACCAATGGGTTGCCATGCGGCTATTCGCGAAGATCGAACGCGACGAACAGGCCAAAGGCTGGTGCAACATCAACAACAAGAGCGACCAGCTCGCAGTCACTTGCCACCAGATGTGGCCCGTCACGGCGCACCGCCGCGATAGTGTCTTTGACGGAGATGATGATGATTTGGCCGCGCCGGGCTTGTAAGATCAGCTCTTCAACAAGCTCATGTGCAGTCACTTTGCGGGGTCGGCAGTTCGTCAGAACGTTCATCCGAAGGCCTCCCACCTCAGCGAGAACCCAAGTGGGAATTTATGGATCACTCCACGGAAAAATCAATGTTCGAATCGTACTGAATAAAGGACTGAATCTTTAGGAGAAATTTTCCCCTCGTCCTACGGGGAAAGATACATCTTGGCTTCCTTGGCGGCAGCCTCGAAGGCCTTTCGTACCACCTGAGGGTCAATCGGATCGCCCTCTAGATCTGACAGGCAGAGGGTCACCGCCTTATGCCAGCGAGGTCCTCTGCGGGTCCACCTCTTGAGCTGCTCAAGGGCTGCCCTCGCATTGTCGCAGCCATGCCTGTCGCCGGTTTCAGTCTTCACGAACACCGGAGGGACGAACCAATGGGTTGCCATGAGGGGTAAGTAGGGCGGCACGAACCCGCCGACCATCCGAATCATGGTAGGTCATGCTCGGTCCCTTCTCGGCAGGGAGCGGGCAACAAACCGAAGGTGTTCATAGAGAACGGCCTCGTCGAACTCGCCGTCCGAGAAGAGTGCCATTGCGCTCACGCCCAGGCGCTCCGCCTGCTCGCTTCCTACTGGAATGCCTTGCTCGGCGCATACACGATCAAAGACCTGCTTCAACAGAATCAGGTCGCCAGGATAGGCAGTACCACTAGTTGAGCTGCTGCTGGTCATAGGCTGTCACCATTGGGGCGGACGCGCGGTGGGCTCTCCTGCCAGAGCCGAATGCCCAAACCCTAACCTTCAAGTCGCGCGACTCAGAGCAGTTGAAACTACAGCCGCTTCCGTTCCCGGCAGTTCGAACAGCATGGGCAGATGGCGACACTCGGCTTCGTCCACGATCAGCTCCTCGATAGTCGCGATGGAAAGATGGCTTTTGAGGCGCAGCCGGACAACCGCCGCGAGTTTGTGAACGGGGACCGGTACCGACCCGGCGTGATGGGCTAGCAGAGTATTGATCTCAGCAACTACCTTTGGATCGACGGCGTGGGGCAATGGCAGCATGAGAGCACTCCTTTCGGAAGTAACTCTAAGCGGATCAGGGCGATGAGTCTGGCCGCGTACGTTTTTAACCAAATACGCGGACATCATTGGACGTCAGATCACGCTCGTTAGCGGCTGCGTGCATTAGAGCGGCGGGGCGCCGGCTGCATAGCCAATCGTGAAGCAAGATAACCTTTCCCGCATTTATTGTGTTTGTAGGGATGCCTCGCTTTTTCTTCGACTTCACCGATACCGGGCAAGTCTTCCCCGACGTCGAAGGCACAGATCTGCCAGACCTCGAAGCTGCAAAACAAGAGGCGGTAAGAGCCTTGGTCGAAATCACCAAAGATAAACTGCCGCAATTGGTGCGGTGACGACCAACCTCCTGCATGGCCCGGTGGCCTCGCATATGCGTCGGTTGCCCGCCGGTGAAGAGCCTGAGCGGCCAGTTGACGGCCGTCGAAAATGACTATTAAGTTCGGTCATAGAACGAATTAATCGGAGCTGCTGTTGAACGACCTGCCGCGCATTTCTCGTCAGTTCTCCCAGCGCTCCGTCATGGAGGCGATCGTGCAAGGTGGGCCGATCTCGCGCGCTTCGATCGCAAAACAGACCGGCTTGTCCAAGCAGACAATCTCCGAGATCGTCAGGACGCTCGAGCAGGAAGGCTGGGTGCAGGAGACAGGGCGCACGAGCGGACATGTCGGACGCACGGCTGTCACTTACGAACTCGTATTTGACGCGGCCTACATCGCGGCCGTCGACCTCGGCGGTGCCAAAGTCCGGGTCGCGCTCACCGATCTTGCCTGCCAGATATTCGCGGAGGAAACGGCGCCGACCGATCCTCGGGGCGGACAGTTCATCGTCGACCAGATCGTGGATCTAGCGCTTCAGGCGGCCGAGAGGCACCGAATCTCGCGCACAAAGATAAGGCTGGCGGTGATTGGTGTTCCCGGTGCACCCGACAAGAAGACGGGCCGCGTTCTGCTTGCCCCGAATATTGCCGGCTTTGGCACGATGAATGTCGTTCGCGCTTTCGAGCAGGCATTCGGGTTTCATGTGATGATCGAGAACGATGTCAATCTGGCGGTGCTCGGCGAGAACTGGCAGGGGTGCGGCCGCGGTATCGACAATCTCGCCTTCATAGCGCTGGGTACTGGTATCGGCAGCGGCCTCATGGTTGGAGGCAATCTGGTGCGGGGCGCCAGCAATGCAGCCGGCGAGATGGGCTTTTTGCCGATTGGCGCCGATCCTTTCGCGCCGACATCGTTGCGCGCCGGCGCTTTCGAGCGCGTGGTCGCAACCAACGCCATGGTTGAACGCTACGCAACGCTGACGGGCAACATCGTCAACGTGCCGACGATTTTCCACAGTGCATCGGCTGGAGACAGGCATGCCGCGACGGTACTCGACGAAACCGCGCGCTACCTCGCACAAGGCATTGTGGCCATAGCGGCAATTGCCAATCCGCAAAAGGTCGTCCTCGGCGGCTCGATCGGGCTGCGGCCGGAAATCCTGTTGCGCGTTAGGGACCTGCTGCCGCGCTGCTTCCCCTACCCTATCGCCGTTGAGGCCAGCGAACTCGGGTCGCGGGCAGCGCTCATCGGCGCTGCCGCGATCGGGCTCGGCCAGTTGCACAACACACTGTTCGGCGTCGACGCGCCCGACGGACGCATTTCGCTTCCCCCAGCCAGTTCGGCCGTGCTGCGCGAGGCCACGCTATGACTGTCTCAAAGGACATCACCACTCGCTTGCGCGCGGCCCTCGATTGCGACGCAGCGGTTGAGCTTCTGCAGGGGGCAATCGGCCGCGAAAGCATAACCGGTCACGAAGAAAACTTTGTCGCCTTCCTTGAAGACCGGATGCGCGTGCTTGGCTTGAGCGGAATTCGGCGCGCGGAATTCGCGCCCGGCCGGCCCAACCTCTGGGGTGAGCGCAAAGGTGCCGGCGCCGGCAAGCGGCTGCTCTTCATCGGCCACACCGATACGGTCCATGTCGAGGGCTGGCGCGAGCACTGGACTGGCACCGCCAAGCAGGATCCGTTTGCCGCGCCAATGATCGACGGGCAGATCTGGGGCCGCGGCGCCGGCGACCTCAAGGCCGGCATCTGCTCCGCGCTGTCGGCACTCTTTCTGCTCGACTCCGCCGACATCCAACTGGCCGGCGACGTTGCCTTTGCCTTCGTCGGCGACGAGGAGAGCGGCCAGCCTGGAACCGGCGTCTCCGCCGGCATCAAGGACTTCGTCGGCCGCATCGAGAGAGGCGAAGTCGTGGCGCCCGATTTCGTCGTCTATGTGGAGCCTACCCGCCTTTCGGTTTATCCGGCCCAAATTGGCTTCTTCATTACCGATATCACCATCACCGGACGATCAGCCTATTTCGGCGTACCCGAACTCGGCAAGGATGCCTTGCGTGCAAGCCACGCCGTCATGAGCGCGCTGTGGAAGCATTCGGAAGATGTTGCAACAAGAGCCGAGCACCCGCTGATTGGGCGTGGCTTCCTGCTGATCACCGGCCTTGCGGGCGGCGGCTACATCGCGGTGCCCGAACGCTGCACGTTGTCGCTGATCCGCAAGCTGTTACCCGGCGAGTCGCTGGACGAGGCCGCCGCCGAAATCGAGGCAGTGGTGCGCGGCGCCATCACCGATCCCGAAATCATGTTGGCGTTCGCCTATCCGGCCGGTCGCGATCATCCGCTCGGGGGTAACGCCGCCGAGATTGCACCTGACAGGCCGGAGGTCGGCGCTCTTGCTGCCGCCATGGCCCGATCGATGGCTGGTCGCGGCGCCATCGAAGGCGCGCCATTCTGGTCAGAGTCATCATTTTTCACCAACCGGCTCGGCATCCCCGCCGTGTACTGCGCGCCAGGCGACATTCGCAACTGCCACACCTTCAACGAACACGTCGATGTCGAGGAATATCTGGCCGGCGTCGTCGGCTTCGCCCGGTTCATGGTGGAGTATTGCGGCGTTACGGAATGAAGGACAACTGAGAGCGAAAATGGGAGAACTATCATGCTGATAGACAGACTTGTTGCTACAGCACTTGCAGGTAGCCTGATGCTCATGGCCGGTGGAGCCGGCGCACAGACAATGGGACCGAGCGGCGAGACGGCGACACCCAGCGCCGAGGTTAGATTGTCGGATGCAGACCTGGCCGCAGTAAAGGAGAAGGGCTACAAGGCCGCGCTGCTGTGGCACACCTCCTCCGACTTCACCAATGCGGTCACGTCCGGTGCCAAGGATGAATTTGCCCGTGCCGGCATTCAAATCGTCGCCACCACCGACGCGGGCTTTGACGCCGCGCGCCAGCGCAGCGACATCGAAACCGCGCTCGCGGCGAAGCCAAACGTCATCCTGTCACTGCCCCTTGATCCGGTCACTTCGGCCGAGGCGTTCCGTCAGGCGCTCACCGACGGCACCAAGCTGGTATTCCTTTCCAATCTGCCGAAAGGCTACAAGCACGGAACCGACTATGCCGCCATCGTCACTGACGACCTGTTCCAGATGGGCAAGCAGGCGGCCGATGCACTGGCCAAGGCGCTCGATGGCAAGGGCAAGGTCGGCTACATCTTCCACGACGCCAGTTACTATGTGACGAACCAGCGCGACCAGGCTTTCAAGACAACGATCGAGAAGGATTATCCCGGCATCAAGATCGTCGCCGAGCAGGGGATCTCCGATCCGGCGCGGGCAGAAGAGCTGGCCAGCGCGATGCTCGTGCAGCATCCCGATCTTGACGGCATCTACGTCACCTGGGCCGAACCGGCCGACGGCGTGCTGTCGGCCTTGCGGGCAAGCGGAAACACCAAGACCAAGATTGTCACGCTCGACCTCGCCGAACCGGTGGCGCTCGATATGGTCAAGGGCGGCAATGTGACCGCACTGGTGGCCGACAAGGCCTATGAGCTCGGCCGCGCCATGGCCGCTGTCGGCGTCAAGGCGCTGCTCGGCCAGGAGACCCCGGCCTTCGTCGTTGCCCCGGCGCTTACCGTGACCAAGCAGAACGTTGCGCAGGGCTGGAAGGATTCGTTGAACCGCGACGCGCCGCAATCGGTGCTCGACGCGGCCAAATGACAGGGCAATGCCCGGCGGCCAATCAGGGTTGCCGACATCATAAAAACAAGGGGAATGACATGCGCATAGCAATTGGAATGTTGTCGGCACTGGTAGCACTCGTCGCCGCCAACGCCTTGGCAGCCGAGGGCACCACCACGGGACCGAACGGGGAAAAGCCGACGCCGGCAAAGAGCGTCGTGCTCACACCAGCTGAGGAGCAGCAGATCAAGGACGGCAAATACACCGCCGCGCTGGTCTGGCATGAGATGAGCGAATACACCAACGCGGTGAACAGCGGCGCCCAGGACGAGTTGAAGCGGCTCGGCATCACGATCGTCGCTCAGACCGACGCCGGCTTTGATGCGGCCCGTCAGAAATCCGACGTCGAGACAGTACTCGCCAAAAGGCCCTCTATTATACTGTCCCTACCGGTCGATCCCGCGAGTGCGGGCACCGTATATGATCCTGCGCGCCAGGCCGGCGTGAAATTGGGATTCGTCGACAATTCGCCGGCAGGCTACGTTCACGACAAGGACTATGTGACCATCGTTTCGGACGACCTTTTCCAGATGGGCAACAAGGCCGGGATCGCAATGGCCGACGCGCTCGGCAAGCAGGGCAAGGTCGGCTACATCTTTCACGATGCCGATTTCTACGTCACCAACCAGCGTGACGGAGCATTCAAGCACACGATCGAGCAGGACTATCCCGACATGAAGATCGTGGCCGAGGCCGGAATGGCCGACCCCGCGCGCAGCGAGGAAATCGCGCAGGCGATGATCACACAGCACCCGGACCTCGACGGTATCTATGTCACCTGGGCTGAGCCGGCGCTTAGCGTGCTGTCCACTTTGCGGGCGGCCGGCAACAGCCACACCAAGATCGTCACGCTCGACCTGAACGAACCGGCGGCACTGGACATGGTGAAAGGCGGCAACGTTGCGGCACTCATCGCAGACGAAGCCTACGACATCGGCGTGACGCTGGCGCGCGCCACGGCCGCCTCGTTGATCGGCAAGAAGGCCGCGCCGTTCATCGTGGTCGATTCCCTCGCCGTCACCAAGGACACTGTCAAGGACGGGTGGAAGCGGTCCCTCAACAAGGACGTGCCCGCGACCATCGCGGCCGCCATGAAATAGCGGCGGACAATGGCGCCCCGCCGGAGGAAGTGAGAATGTCGAGTGTCAACACCAGCCCCGGCCGGGCAGCGAGCTTGGTCAGCCGCTTCAACCTGCAGCAATATGTCGTCTATCTCGGATTTCTGGCGATCTTTCTGTTCTTCGCGATCGTACTGAAGGACAGCGGTTTTCTGACGGTCCGCAACCTGTCGAACATCGTGCTGCAGACGGCACCCGTGACGATCATGGCGATCGGCCTTGTCTTTGTCATGTCGGCTGGCGAGATTGATCTTTCGATAGGTTCGATCGTTGCCGTGGCAGCCCTTGCCGCCGCGGTGGCGATAAACGCCTACGGCTTGGTGGCTGGGGTGCTGGCCGGCCTCGGCGCCGGCCTGCTGATCGGCCTGCTCAACGGCGCCCTCGTGGCTTACGTCAAGTTGCCTTCATTCCTGGTAACGCTGGCGACGCTCGGGCTGTTTGCCGGCGTATCTCGCTCGATGACCGATTTGCGGTCGATCCCGGTCACCAACGACGCCTTCACCGGTTTCTTCGGCTCGGGTTCTTTGCTGGGTGTTCCGTCTTTGATCTGGTGGACGGTAATTGCCGTTGCGATCGCGCATCTCGTCTTTCGCGAGACGCGCTTCGGCGCCCATGTGCTGGCCACCGGCGACAACAGCCGTGCCGCCAGTGTTTCCGGCATCAGCGTGGCGCAGATAAGGCTTGCCGTTCTGACCACAAGCGGCGGGCTCGCCGGCCTTGCCGGGCTGCTCTATGCGGGCCGGCTGCAGGCTGCGAAATACACGCTCGGCGAAACCGACCTTATGACGGTGATAGCGGCCGTCATTGTCGGCGGAACCCTGCTTAACGGCGGCAAGGGATCGATTGTCGGTGCGCTGGTGGGCTCGCTGATGATGGGCATGCTGAACAACGGCCTCATCCTGATGGGCCTGTCCGTCTCCGACCAGATGATCGTGCGCGGCTTGATCATTCTTGCGGCCGTCGCCGTATCGCTGCGCGAAAAGTCCCGTTGAAGGAGTTTTGTCATGTTCCTCGATGTTCTGCGGCGCCGCAATCCGAGCTTTATAGAAAGCGCCATGCGCCTGCACCAGGAAGGAAAGCTGCCGGCTAATTCCTATGTGCTCGACCTCGATGCCGTCGAAAGCAATGCCCGGGTCCTGAAGCGCGAGGCCGACCGGTTCGGCCTGAAGATTTTCGCCATGACCAAGCAGGTCGGCCGCGCCAGTTCGTTCTGCCATGCGCTCAAGCGTGGCGGCATCGATCAGGCCGTCGCCGTCGACATGGCCTGCGCGCGGGCAACGCACAGAGCAGGCCTGAGGCTCGGTCATCTTGGCCACCTGCAGCAGATCGCAAGGCACGAGGCCAATGCGGCGGCCAAAACGTTCAGGCCGGACTATTGGACCGTCTTCAACGACACCAAGGCTGAAGAAGCCGCTGCCGGCGCAAGGCTCGCCGGGTACACGCAAAACCTGCTTGCCCGCATCCGCGCCGATGGTGACGTTTTCTACCGCGGCCACGAAGGTGGTTTTGAGGCGGCTGATATCGCCGCGGTCGCCGAAAAACTGGATGGTCTCGACGGCGGACGGTTCGCTGGCATCACCACCTTCCCGGCGCTGTTGTTCGACCAGACCACGCGAACGGTCCTGCCGACACACAATCTGGCGACACTGGGCAGAGCTGCCGAAGCGCTCGCCAAGTCCGGTCGCAGCGACATAGAGGTGAACGCGCCCGGCACAACGTCGAGTGTCCTGCTTGGCGCGCTGGCCGAAGCCGGCGCCACGCAATGTGAACCGGGCAATGGCTTGGCCGGCACCACTGCGCTGCACGTCATGGAAGATCTGCCGGAGCTCCCTGCCGTTCTGTATTTGACCGAGGTCTCGCATTTGTCTGGCGGCAAAGCGTACTGCCTGGGTGGCGGCTTCTATATCGATCCGATCTTTCCGGACTATGAGGTGAAGGCAATCGTGTCCGCAGAACCCACCACGGCCGCCGCCGCGCTCAGAAGCGTCGAGGTGCCGCCGCCTGCGGCAATCGACTATTACGCAATGATTGACGCTAGCGGCGCCAATGCGCCACGCTCCGGCGACACGGCGGTGTTCGGCTTTCGCGGCCAGGCGTTCGTGACCCGCGCCTACGTGGTCGGCATCTCCGGTGTCTCAAAGGGGGCGCCCCAAGTCGAAACGATCGAAAACGGTTTTGGCGAAACCGCTGCCTGGCCTGTCTAGGAGCAAGTGATGAACGCGACCACGACCGGCACGCCCCCTGTTTTGCAGCTGCGCGACATCCGCAAGAATTTCGGTGGCCTCACCGCCATCGAAAATTTCTCGCTCGAGCTCTATCCCGGCGAGATAGTGGCGTTGGTCGGCGATAACGGTGCCGGCAAGTCGACGCTGGTCAAGATCGTGACGGGGGTGCATGCTCCGACATCCGGGACGATCATCATCGAGGGGCAGGCGGTGGCAATGTCGAGCGCCACCATGGCGCGCGCGCACGGCATTGAGGTGGTCTATCAGGACTTGGCGCTCGCCGATCAGCAGACCGTCTACATGAACATGTTTCTTGGCCGCGAGCCGGTGAACCGCTTCGGCCTGCTCGACCGACGCCGGATGATCGACGACACCGAAAAGCTGGTGAAGGATCTCGACGTTCGCATTCCATCGGCTCACGCCACCATCCGCGATCTCTCGGGCGGCCAGCGCCAGGGCGTGGCGATTGCGCGCGCCACGCACTGGGCAAGCAAGCTGATCCTGCTCGACGAGCCAACCGCCGCGCTCGGCGTTGCCGAGACCGCCAAGGTCGAGACGATTGTTCTGTCGCTGAAGCAGCGCAACATTGGCGTGCTGATCATCAGCCACAGCCTCGACCAGGTGTTCAGGCTCTCAGATCGGATCTGTGTTCTGCGACGTGGCAAACAGATCGGCGTGCGCAAGACCAGCGAGACCGACAAGAACGAGATCGTCGCCATGATCACCGGGCTTCAGCACTAGCCCGGTCCGACAGAGGCGCGCCGTTCAGACATTGCGTTACCCGAGCAGCGAGTGGCATGATTTCAGATCCACGATCAGGCCTCGGCCACAGAATGTCGTCAGCATCAATCCAGCGCGCGCAGATGGCGGATGGGGCGCCCACCAGCAATCCGGTCGGCGGCTGTGGCTATGGAATTGGCGTCGATGCCGAAGTGGCGGTAAAGGTCGCCGATAGTCCCTGACTGGCCAAAATGCTCGACGCCGAGACTGCGCGTGCGATGGCCGTACACCGAACCCAGCCAGCCGAGTACCGCCGGATGACCGTCGGTGACGGAGACGATGGTGCAATGCGCAGGGAGATCGGCAAACAGCCTTTCGATATGACTTCTGGCGTGAACGAGGCCGCGTTCGCGCGCGCGACTTGCCGCTGTCCAGCCTGCGTTCAAGCGATCGGCCGAAGTCACGGCCAAAAGACCGACGTCGCGACGGTCCTCTGCCATCATGCCGATAGCTTCGATGGCCTCCGGCGCAACCGCGCCGGTATAGGCAACAATCACTTCGGCATTGGGACCCGGAGCCCGCAGCCAGTAGCCCCCGTCGATGATGTCCTGCTCGAGCTGTGGCATCATGGGACGAATGATCTGCTCGACCGGGCGCGTCGAGAGCCGCAGATAGACCGAGCCGCCGGTCTCGTCGCGCAGCCAGGTGCGCTCCGACTGCACGGCGTCGCCGTCGCGCTGCATATAATCCAGCGCAAAGCGCATGATGACGGCGAGCTCGTCGACGAAGGCCGGCTCGTAGGCCGCAAGCCCGTCCTGTGCCATCCCGATCAACGGTGTGGCGATCGACTGATGCGCCCCACCTTCCGGAGCCAATGTGACCCCGGATGGCGTGGCGACCAGCAGGAAGCGCGCATCCTGATAGCAGGCATAGTTGAGCGCATCGAGACCGCGCTGGATGAACGGATCGTAGAGCGTGCCGATCGGCAGCAGCCGTTTGCCGAAAATCGAATGCGACAGCCCAAGTGCCGACAGCAGGATGAACAGATTGTTCTCGGCGATGCCGAGTTCGATGTGCTGGCCGGAGGGGCCGAATTCCCATTTCTGCGCCGAGGCGATGCGTTCGCTGCGGAAAGTGTCGGCGAGTGACTGACGCGCGAACAGGCCGCGCCGGTTGACCCAGGGGCCGAGATTGGTCGAAACCGTGACGTCGGGCGATGCCGTCACGATCGCGTCGGCGAGCGGCCCGCCAGCCCGCGCAATCTCGTCCAGAATTCTGCCGAAGCCGACCTGCGTGGAGACGCTGCCTTTGGCTTCCGCGACGAGACGACCAGGGACCACGATGCGCTGGGCGTGCCGGCGCCGCTGGCCCTTTGCCGCGAACGGAACGGCGTCGAGGAATCGTTGCAGCTCCAGATCCCCAGCAGCCAATCCCTCGAAGGCGTCCCACTCCCGCCCGTCGCCGACCGACATCGAGGCACGAAGGACCGCCATCTGATCCCTGGTCATCAGGCCGGCGTGGTTGTCCTTGTGGCCGGCGAGCGGCAGGCCGAAGCCCTTGATCGTATATGCAATGAAGCATGTCGGTCGATCATTGCCGCGTGCTGTCCCGAAGGCCTCGATCAGGCATGGCAGGTCGTGGCCGCCGAGATTGGTCATCAGCGCGGCGAGCTCGGCATCGGAGCGCCGGTCGAGAAGCGATGCCAGGCCCGGCTTGTCTCCGATGTCGGCGACCAGGCGCTTGCGCCAGGCGCCGCCGCCTTGAAACGTCAGCGCCGAATAGAGCTGGTTCGGGCAGGCCTCGATCCAGGCCTTTAGCGCCTCGCCGCCGGGTTCGGTGAAAGAGGCTTCGATCAGCGAGCCATATTTCAGGATCACGACGTCCCAGCCGAAATTCCGGAAAATGTTTTCGAAGCGTTCCCAAAGGCCTTCGCGAACCACGGCATCGAGGCTCTGTCGGTTGTAGTCGACGATCCACCAGCAGTTGCGCAGGCCGTGTTTCCACCCTTCGAGCAGCGCCTCGAAGATGTTGCCTTCGTCCATCTCGGCATCGCCGATCAGCGCCACCATGCGGCCCTCGGGCATGCTTTCGTCGCGGGCGCCGAGATAATCCTGCACAAGCGAGGCAAACAGTGTCTGCGCGACGCCGAGGCCAACCGAGCCGGTGGAGAAATCGACGTCGTCGACATCCTTGGTCCGCGACGGATAGCTTTGCGCGCCACCGAAGGCGCGAAACCCTTCGAGCTTCTCCCTCGTCTGATTGCCCAGAAGATACTGGACGGCGTGAAACACTGGCGAGGCATGCGGCTTTACCGCGACGCGGTCGTGTGGCCTCAGCACCGAGAAATAAAGCGCGGTCATGATCGTCACCAGCGACGCCGAGGATGCCTGGTGTCCGCCAACCTTCAAGCCGTCCGTATTTTCCCGCAGGTGATTGGCGCTATGGATCATCCATGTCGACAGCCAGAGCACCTTTTTCTCCAGTGCCGAAAGTGCCTCCAGTTTTTGTTTGTCCATGCTGCAAGACTCCCAGTTGCGATGTCTCAATCATAGGGCTGAGCAAAAACCAATTGTCGCTAAACTTGCATGAGATGGGCAGCTGCGTTAGCTGGTTGTGCCAATATCAGCCAATGGAGCAACGTTCGATGCCAAAAAGTCGACTGGACAATATCGACCGAAAGATCATTGCCGCGCTGCAGGTCGATGCCAGGATGACGGCGCAGCAGCTTGCCGAGCGGGTCGGCCTTTCGGCCTCGCCCTGCGCCCGCCGGGTCCGCCTGATGGAGGATATGGGGGTGATCACCGGCTATGCCGCCCTGATCGACCAGGACATGGTCGATCTGCCGATCTCGGTGTTTGCCTCGATCAAGCTTGAGCGCCAGCGCGAGAGCGAGCTGAAGCGGTTCAACGCGGCGATAGCGCGCTGGCCGGAGGTGGTCGATTGCTATCTGATGACTGGCCAGCGCGATTATCTGCTGCGTGTGGTGGTGCGCGACCTGCACGCCTATGAGCGCTTCCTGAAGGAAAAGCTGACGCGGCTCGATGGCGTCTCCTCGATCGAGTCCAGCTTCGCGCTTACGCAGATCAAGCGGTCGAATCGGCTGCCGGTCGAGACATGATTTTTTTCGGACGGACCCGCGTGTCGCAGGTCTTGCAGCAAGTGGGCAATATGGGTTCGGTACGCCTCAACACTGGCTGTGATTTCTGGTGTTTCCGCCGGCTGCAATTGGATCTTATGCGTCATGGTTGCGGCGATTAGATAAAGAATTTTTTGTTGCGCCTCGCGAGCATCGACTGCCTTCCGGCGCATCAGCCGCCGCCGCGCGGATTGCTCAAGAACCTGGCTGACCGCCAAAGCCAACCAGGCCGCAATGGCGCGGGACGTCCACCATTTGGCGGTCCTCTTCCGGGAAAACCGGTCAGAGGCGATCAGAAAAGTGCCGGTGCTGCTCGACATAGCGCGCCATGGCACTGGAGCGGTCTGCAGATTTTGCGCAACGAAGAACGCCGTCTTTCCGGTGCGACGGCGGAACGTCAACCCGGAAGGGACAAGGACAATGCGAGTTGAACCCAAGAAAACGAACCAGGCAGCTTCTGACGCTATGAATGCGCTTTGGGCGCTTGAACACGCGATCTGCAACTGTTGCCTCGAACCGAGTCTGATCGCGCTCGTAAGGATGCGCGCATCCCAGATCAATGGCTGCGCCTACTGCATTCATATGCACACAAGGACGTTCGCGCGCTCGGCGAGACGGAAGAGCGGGCTCTATCTGCTCGATGACTGGCGCAGGGCAGATTCGCTGTACAGCGAGCGCGAACGCGCCGCCCTCGCCTGGACACAGGCCCTTTAGTGACGAAGAGCTCGCCCAGCTGACCTTTCTCACCGGCACCACCAATCTCTGGGACCGTCTCGCTGTCGGCTTCCGATTGGTCCACCCGGAACGCACGAGGCCTACCGACATCAGCCAGGCGCGTTCCTCGTTTGAGCCGGCGAGCGCCAAAGCCCTCTTCATTGCAAACCATTTTCGTCAGGAAAAGGAACTCCAGGAGGAGACCTGAAACGATTTCAAATCCGCACCAGCGGGGCATCGCTCATTTTGAACGGCTTTTCGGCGCCGGAGCCGCCAAGGCTTCGCACGGGCTGCCCAGCTTGGAGCTTTCGGCTTGCCGGCGGAGGATGGGAATGCGTTTCCCGACGCCGGGCACTCGCCGTCCTTTCGCGGTGTGTTTCTGACGGCCCGGCCGTTTACTTCAGTTTGCAGCCTCAACTCATCCCACGCCGCAGCAGCCAACTACGTGAGCTCGTGAATTGTAACGCCGGGAACAACAGCCTTGGCGATCTCGCACAGGTGCTGGTGATGGGTCAGATAAATCACCTGGCCAGCGCTTGCCATCTGACCAAACAACCTGAAAACCTCCTCGGACCGGAAATGGTCGAAGTTCTCCATGATGTCGTCGGCAATGAATGGCACAGAGGGTCGAAACTGGGCGAACTCGTAATATCCGGCAAGCCGCAGGGCCAGGTAGAGCTGAAAACGCGCACCCTTTGAGAGCGCGTCGGCGACCTTGGACTGCCCGTCGCGCTGCAATGCGATGAGGACTTCTCAGCCCTTCACGGGTTGGGTCGCAAGCCCCGAATACTGACCGCGCGTGATGAGTGCGAAAGCGTCAGATGTCCGCTTCATCATCCCGGAGCGATGGTCCCGACGGCCAGCGGCTACTAAGCCTTGCCTATGCGTTCAACGAAATCTATATTCTGTTCAACACAGGAGGTTCTCATGGCTAGGCAGACGCGGACGGCTGCAGAAAGCGAAGCAACGGTCGCATCGACCCGCAATAAACTTGTGCTGGAGCGAGCGAAAGCCGCCGGCCTCCTCGGCGCCGCGAAGAATACCCGTCTTTCGGCGCGGGTGCCCGCGGAGTTGATCGAGGCGGCCAAGAGCGCGCCCATGTCACCTCGGACACGGAGCTGTTGGAACTGGCGCTGTCGCGCCTGGCCCTCGAAGATGACTTTGGCGCCCGCCTGGTCGGACGTAAGGGCAGTATCCCGGCGGACATAGATCTTGGGGTTTGATCTTTCCGAAACCCTCCGATCGCTAAAGCCCCAAAAGCACAACGGAACGCTGAAGCGCAGGGCCGACGACGATCTCCCATGGGTTGCTGACGAACCGGCGATCGGGGGACCGCTGTTTCTGGATACGAGCGTCTATCTGGATGTCCTGCAGGGACGATCGCCGGTTGAAGTCGATACGCTGCTTACCTATCGCCGATGCCACCATTCCGCTGCCTGCCTGTCTGAGCTGACCCAAGCCTTTGGTCAGCTGGACCCTAAGCATGCCTCCACAAAAGCTGTCCTCGAGACGATTGAAGCCACGGTAGAGGACATTCCGGACCACCGACTTCATGCACCGGACGATGCGATCTGGGGACAGGCCGGGATCTTGGCTGGCTTGCTCTTCCGGCTGAGCAATCTGCCCAAGAGGGAGGGGCACGAGCGCCGCTTCCTAAATGACGCCCTCGTGTTCCTGCAGGCGCGTCAGTTGGGTGCGAGCGTGCTGACCGGCAACGTCCGCGATTTTGATTTCCTCACCCAGGTTCTGCCGACGGGACGGATCATCCTCTATCGAGCTCCGCCGGAACGGCGGTCATCATGAACGTCACGGTTGGTCCTCCTGTCGACTGTGAGCGACCATCCCTGTCCGAAAGAGATCGCTCTACGTTCACCCGGATTATCGAGGTTGACAGTGCCGGCCCATCGATTTAAGTTCGCGTTAGTGGCCACTAACGCGAAACACTGGACAGCGCTCGGAGACTCGACGAGGCGCACGATATTCGAACTGTTGGTCGAACAGCCTTGTTCGGTCAGCGGACTTGCTCGTGTGCTGCCTGTAACCAGGCCGGCGGTCTCTCAGCACTTGAAAGT
>NZ_JAMYME010000043.1:0-49893 GCF_040318345.1 Mesorhizobium sp. M1169
CAAGGGAAAGACGAGGGCGATCCGACTCTAGCTCGACCCGTCAAACGGTCAGCAATTCCACCGATCCGACCCTCGCCGCTGAGGGGGGCGGCTACCCTCTCTCAGCGTTCCTTTCTGACCCATTCGGCGCCGAAAGTCATAAGACAAGCAATTCCAGGAAAAGTGTGAAACGGTTTTCCGTCCGGAATTGCGTCAAAACAAAGAGATAGAGCGGTTCGCCGTTTCCGTGAAACGATGAACCGCTCTAGAGATCCGTCAGGAATTTCGCGAACGTCATCGAACCTTCGGGCCATGGGCCGAAGCCGGAATCCGCGTTGAGATGACCGGCATCGCCGGCGTCGATGAACAGCGAGCCCCACGCCGCGGCAATGTCCTCGGCGACGCCGAAGGCGCAGAACGGGTCGTTGCGGCTTGCGATCACCACCGACGGAAATGGCAGCGGGTCACGCGGGTAGGGGCCGAAGGTCATCAGGTGCCTCGGCTTTATCTCAGGGTTGGCGACATCGGGCGGCGCCACGAAGAAAGCGCCGGCGACCGGTCGCTCGAACCGAGGCAATGCCTGGATGACCGCGGCGACGCCAAGCGAGTGAGCGACAATGACGACCGGCCGCTCGGCCTCATTAACCGCCTTGGCGACACCGGCCGTCCAATCCTCGCGCACCGGCTTCGACCATTCCGTCTGTTCGACGCGGCGCGCTGTCGATAGTTTCGACTGCCAGCGGCTCTGCCAATGATCGGGGCCGGAATTGGTGTAGCCCGGCACGATGAGAATATCTGCTTCCCTGACTTTCATGGCGCGCATGTAGCGAGAGGCGCTGTCGGGTGCAACCGGGTATGAACTCGACAGCGACACGCAAACGGCCTCTCATCAGCCCGGTTCTGCTCGCTATTGTGAACACCATGTTCGCTTCTTGCGCTCTTGTGTGAACGATCGCGATCGACGATCTGTAGCAGGGAAAGAATGGCTGTTCCGAGATTTTGGCACGGACACGGCGTAGAATGATTGATGGCGCCGGGTTCCTCCGTTGGAAGCTTGTCGAGCGCCGGCTGAACGGAGCACTTTGATGAGCGAACTGCCTTTTGCCGCGACGACCCCGGTCAGCGTTGCCCGTGTCGGCTTGCGGGCGCGCGATGCAGAAAATCTCGCTGCCTACTATCGCAAAGTCGTCGGTTTGCAGGAACTGAGCCGCTCCGGCGGCACGATTACGCTCGGCGCAGTCAATCGCCCTTTGCTCGACATCGAAGCGGATCCGGCTGCGAAACCCGATGATCCGCGCAGCGCCGGTCTTTTCCACACCGCCTTCCTGCTACCCAGCCGGGCCGATCTCGGCCGCTGGATCAATCACGCCATCGCCGGTAAGATCGGCATCGAGGGCGCATCCGACCATCTGGTCAGCGAGGCTCTTTATCTGACTGATCCGGAAGGCAACGGCATCGAGATCTATGCCGACCGCCGCCCCCAGGATTGGAAATGGAATGGCGACAAGATCGCGATGGCGACGGAGCGGCTTAACATTCCGTCGGTCATTGCCGAAGTGCCGGCCGGTGACGCCGGCTGGCAGGGCGCGCCGGAAAACAGCATTATCGGCCACGTCCATCTGCGGGTCGGCGGGCCGGAAGAAGCCGAAGCATGGTGGCATCAGGAGTTCGGTTTCGACACTGTGGCAAAATACGGTGGCGCGGCGGTGTTCCTGTCGTCCGGCGGCTATCATCACCACATTGGCGCGAATGCGTGGCAGAGCGCGGGCGCCGGTCACCGCGATCCCGCCCGCTCCGGCTTGGCCTGGGTCGAGATGCGTTCGGACAATGCCGCAAGCGAGACCACCCGCGAGGATCCGTGGGGCACGGCGATAAGGACGGTTCCCGGTAAGGCGTAGGCTAGAGGTTCGCCTTCTCAAGCAGGCGTCCAAGCATCAGCAGGCCCGCTGGCCATAAGCCGAGGCGGGCCTCGTTTCCCATATGGCCAAGATCGCCGGCATCGGCGATGTCCGCTCCCCAGGCTCCGGCAAAGGCGGTCGCCTTGTCGACGGTGACGCGTGGGTCGCTGCGGCTCGCCACCACCAATGTCGGGAAGGGCAGGCGCTTCAGCGGCATCGGCGCGAACGGGCGCACCGCGTCGAATGAAGGATCGGTATCCTCGACATTGGTCGCGGCGACCAGGAATGCCGCCGCGACCTTGTCGAGTTGGCTTTGACTGGCGCCGGCAGCCCACTTCACCGCCGTCGCCACCGCCAGCGAATGCGCAAGCAGCACGACGCGGCGCGGTGCGGCGGCCACCGCGGCATCCACCTGGCCGATCCAGTCTTCAGGCTTTGGCCGGTCCCACTCGGCCTGCAGCACGCGGCTCGAATTGGGGAACACCCGGCACCAATGCGACATCCAATGATCCGGCCCGGAATTGCCGCGCCCGGGCAGGGCAAGAAAATCGAAATCTTCGGCCGACGAAATCATCAGACCTCTCCAAACACTCTGCTGAAGATCGTATCGACGTGCTTGGTATGATAGCCCAAATCGAATTTCTCGCGGATCTCGGCCTCGGGCAGGGCAGCGACAACGTCCTTGTCGGCCAGAAGTTCCTCAAGAAAATCAGCGCCTTGCTCCCACACCTTCATGGCGTTGCGCTGCACCAGCCGGTAGGCGTCCTCGCGCGAAACACCGGCTTGCGTCAGCGCCAGCAGCACGCGCTGCGAATGCACAAGGCCACGGAATTTGTTCATGTTATTCAGCATGTTGTCGGGGTAGACGAGCAGTTTGTCGACAACGCTGGTCAGGCGTGAGAGCGCGAAATCGAGCGTCACCGTCGCGTCGGGCCCGATCATGCGCTCGACCGAGGAATGCGAGATGTCGCGCTCGTGCCAGAGCGCCACATTCTCCATTGCCGGCAATGCGAAGGAGCGCACCATGCGGGCAAGGCCGGTGAGGTTCTCGGTCAGCACCGGGTTGCGCTTGTGCGGCATCGCCGACGAGCCCTTCTGGCCGGGTGAAAAGTACTCTTCTGCTTCGAGTACCTCGGTGCGCTGCAGATGGCGCACCTCGATCGCCAGCCGCTCGATCGACGAGGCGATGACGCCGAGCGTGGCGAAGAACATCGCATGGCGGTCGCGCGGAATCACCTGCGTCGACACCGGCTCGGGCTTCAGTCCGAGTTTCTTGGCCACATATTCTTCGACATAGGGGTCGATATTGGCGAAGGTGCCGACCGCACCCGAGATGGCGCAGGTGGCGATGTCCTCGCGTGCGTGCACCAGCCGCTCGCGGCAACGCGAGAATTCGGCATAGGCCTGCGCCAGCTTGACGCCGAAGGTGGTCGGCTCGGCATGGATGCCGTGGCTGCGGCCGATGGTGATGGTGTCCTTGTGCTCGAAGGCGCGGCGCTTGAGCGCCGCAAGCAGCCCGTCAATGTCGGCCAGCAGGATGTCGCTGGCGCGGGTGAGCTGCACGGCAAAACAGGTGTCGAGAACGTCGGAGGATGTCATGCCCTGGTGGATGAAGCGGGCATCCGGCCCGACGAATTCAGCAAGATGGGTGAGAAAGGCGATGACGTCATGCTTGGTGACGCGCTCGATCTCGTCGATGGCGTCGACGTCGAACTTCGCCGCTCCGCCTTTCTCCCAGATGGTCTTGGCGGCCTCCTTCGGGATGACGCCGAGCTCGGCCAATGCGTCGCAGGCGTAGGCCTCGATCTCGAACCAGATACGGAACCGGGTTTCGGGTGACCAGATGGCCACCATTTCCGGCCGGGAGTAGCGAGGGATCATCAGTCGGTCCTGACTTGTGAGAGCATTTGCCCGCGTCGTAACAGAGGCAGGCAAAATGCTCAACGTTGCTGGCGCGCAAACCAGACACTGGCGACAGCGAGTGCAACGAAACCGAGCGGAAAATACAGCCGGATGCCGAGGACGACGAACTGGTAAAGCGCCGTCAACATCGTGAACACGAACTGGAAAACCCAGGTGATGGTGAGCGCGGGTGCATGCCATTGGACATAGTAGGAGCGGTATTGCAGCCCAAAGGGGCCGCCGGTGAAGGTAATTGTCGCGGCGAGAAGGCAGACGAAGGCGGCGGCGAGGGCGATTTCCCAGTGGCGTCCGAGCGAGACGAGCCGCGCCAGAAACAGCCCAACCGGGAAGGCCAGCGCGCCGCCGGCAGCATAAAGCAGCGAGACGAAGCGGACCTTCGCCGGGGTCTCCCAATCGTACAACAGCAGATTGAGCAGCGCGCTGGCGCCCATCGCCATGGCCCACAACAAGGCACCGGCAAATGCCGTGCGCAGCGGCGGCAAGGAGCGGCGGAGACGATGCAGGGCGCGATAGCGCATGGCGGGGAACTTCACAGGCGACCGGTTACCGCGATCCAGCGATAGTCCGGCCCTTCGAAGCCGTATTGGCGCACCGCGATCAGCACGGCATAGGCGCTGAGGCTATCCAGCGAAAATGTCTGAACCGCGCCGATCTGGTAGCCATTCGGACAGCCTCTGCTTTGCGGGATCGATTTGTCCTCGTGAATGATCCTCGTCTGGCCGCCATCCTTCGCCTCGATGCGCAGCAGGCGAAAGCCGTTGATCTCGCCCTGGCTCTGGCAGCGTTCGGTGTCATTCATGCCGATCTGGTCGAGCCGGAACTCGAGCGGATCGTCGACCGGCGAGAAGATCGGGCGCGGATTGACCACCATGCGGAAGGGATCGGCAGAAAGCTCGGTCACCGGGTTGAAGCCGGCGGTGATGCCGCGATCTGCCGTGAGTTCCGCCTGACTGACGATCGCTTCGCCCCTTTGCCGGGCCTGCAGCCGCGCTGCGGCCACCGTGGCATTCTCGTCGTCGAGCCGGACACGTATCGGCGAGCCCTTCAGGAAACTGTCGTCGGCCGTGTCGATATAATAGCGTGTCGCATAGGGAAATCCCGATCCGTCCTGGACGCCGTATTCCTCGAAGGCAAAGACCCCGCCATCACTGCTGAAGCCGAGGATCTCAAGCTCGGCGACATCGCCTGCGAAGGCGGCGGCCAAAGTTGCAAGCGGGGCAAGCAGGCAGACTGCAAACAGGGCAAGATTTCGCATGGGGCTTTCCATTCCGACGGTCGACGCCCTCAAATTCCTATCACGATGCCGTCAAAAGATCGTGCTGACTGAAACACAAAGTCGATGCATCCAATCCGGCCGTCGTTTGTTATTGTCGGCAACTTCACCGCATCGTGCCTTCCGAAAATCAGGATCGATTTTCGGAAGGCGCGATGCATTGATTCAAAAATGTTTAGAGCGTCCTTTGCGCGTTCAAAGGGACGCGCGGCGCTCTAAGGGAGACCCCCAATGATTGATGCAGCCAAGATTCGCGAACGTATGGAAGTGATCGGCGCCGACGGCGTCCATGTCGGTACCGTCGACAAGGTTGACGGAGATCGCATAAAGCTGACCAAGCGCGACAGCGGCGAGGGCGCTCACAGGGGCCATCACCACTTCATTCCTCTCAGCCTTGTCGCCGAGGTCGAGGGCCAGAAGGTGCGGCTGTCGGCAAACTCGGATGTTGCGGTCACGTTCGAGGAAGAAAAATCCGAACCCACCTGATCATAATCCAGTCTGACTACGGCTCACCCGAATGAGCGTTGCGCGTTCAGCGCGACGACCAGACCGGGAACAGATCGCCCTCGGCCGGCGTCGCGGCAAAGACGCCGCGGCTGATGGCGCGTGCCATCGTGGCGCCGGCCGCGGCGTAGAGATCGACGGCATCGTTGGGTGCGAGCTCAATGCCACTCTTGCCCGTTGCCAGCGCGAAGACCAGATCGCCGTCTGCGGGCGTGTGTGTCGGCCAAATGGCACGGACAAAGCCGTCATGCGCCGATATCGCCAGACGTTTGGCGGCGGCCTTCGTGAGTACCGCATCGGTGGCGATCACGGCGATGGTCGTGTTGGCGCCGGTTTCCGCCTGTTCTGCCGCATGCTTGTCACGGAACTTCAGCAGGACCTTTCTGGCATCGTCAGGCATCGGGTGGGGATAGCCTAACCCGCCGAACTCGTCGCCGATCTCGAACGGCGCCGCCCAGAAATGGCGGGTCCCTGCGACCGTCACCGAGCCGGTCGGGTTGACGGCGGCGAGCGCGCCGATGGTGACGCCGCTGTCCAGCACTGTCGAGGCCGAGCCGAGCCCGCCCTTCAGGCCGGAACTCAAAGCCCCGCTACCTGCGCCGGCAGTGCCGAGCGCAAAGTCTATCGCAGCGGCTTGCGCGGCTTCGTAGCCAAGGTCACGGTAAGGCGGATACCGGCCCCAATCCTTGTCGCCGCCATTGCGCAGGTCGAACAGGATCGCCGCCGGCACGATCGGCACGCGAAAGCCGCCGACCTCGACGCCGATGCCCCTTTCACGCAGTGCCGCCTGCACCCCCGACGCGGCGTCGAGGCCAAAAGCAGACCCGCCCGAAAGCACCAGGGCATGGATGGCGTGGATCGAATTGTGCGGCTCGAGCAGGTCGGTTTCGCGGGTGCCCGGCGCACCGCCCAGGATTTGCACGCCGGCCACGGCCGGTTCGTCGCAGATGACGGTGGTCACACCGGATTTCAGCTTGGCATTCGCCGCATTGCCGACACGCAGGCCGGCGACGTCGGTGATGAGATTGCGCGGACCCGTATGGAACATCCCTGTGCTGGACATCATTGGCTCTCCGCCGGCACGAAACGGCCGCCGTCGAAACGGAAGGCTCGATAAGAATTTTGCGTCAGGTCACCTTTTTCGTCAAAGCGGATCGGTCCGATCGCCGTGGTGAAGTCATGCGCGGTCAGCACGTTGGCCAGCCTCTCGCCGGAGCTTTGCGTCAATGCTGAAGCCGACTTGGCGATCTCGACCGCGGCATAGGCGGGCAGCGTGTAACCTTCCGGCACGATGTTTTGTCCGGCAAAGCTCTGCAGCACCTTGGGGTCGGCGACATCGGCCCATTCGGGCGGCGCGATCATCAGCGTGCCGACGGCATAAGGCATGTCGCCGAGCGGCGCGCGCAACGCTTCGCCGCCGGCAAACACCATGCCGGTATTTAGCTGGCCAGCATCCCGGCCCATAATGGCGACATCATCGCCGTCGCCGCCGGCAAAGACATGCGTTGCGCCGGCTTTCCTAAGTCGGCCGATCAGGCCAATCTGGTTATCGAGCTGCGGCCGGAACGTGTCGACGAAAACCGGCTTCAGCGCCGCTTGCTCGGCGGCTGCCCGAAACGTCTCGGCCATTTCGCGGCCATAGATCGTGCCGTCGTCGACTATGGCGAACAGCTCGGTCTGCCATAGGCGGGTGAGGATGGCAGCGACGGCATTGCGCTCGTCGTCGCCGCGCGGCCCGAGACGATAGATCGGCCATCCGGTCTTGGCGCGCCGGTCGGTCAGGCTTTCCGTGCGAACGCCGACTGTGATCACCGGTATGCCGGCATCCTTGAGGATCGGCAGAGCCGCCTCGATTGCGTCGGTGCACAAAAACCCGATGACGACGTTGACCTTGGCCGCGGTGAATTCCCGCGCGGCGGCGGCGCCACCGTCGGCCGTGCAGGCGTCATCGATCGTCCTGATCTCGGTACCGTCAGCTTCAGCCGCCATTGTCGCGCCGGCCTCGATCTGTTTGCCGAGGATCGCCGACGGCCCCGACAAAGGTGCCGCGACGCCGACCCGCAGCGTCTCGGCATTTGCACTGCAGGCGACCGAGAGCCAGGCCAGCACCGCTATTGTGGTTGTCCAAGGTCGCATGCGAGCGAAGAATTCCTCCGCGCCGGTCGCGTGGTTGCCGGCGCCAATGCCGTCAAGACCTAAAGGCTGGCCAGCTTTGGCGCAACACGCGAATTCGGGATATAGGTCAAGCACTTCGCTTGTGGCCTGCAATATCCCCCCATATATAACGGTTGGTTCTGACTAGTGGAAAATCATCGGTGCTGAAGAAGAATGACATCGGGCCGCAGGCCTACCGCGACGCGATGGCCCATTTTGCTGGCCATGTGCATGTAGTCACCACCGATGGCCCTGCCGGCAGGCGCGGCGCGACGGTGATCGCGGCCTGCTCGGTGTCGGACACGCCGCCAACCATCCTGGTTTGCCTCAATCGTGAGAATCCCAAGAACGAGCCGTTCGTGGAAAACGGCAAATTTGCCCTGAACACGTTGGCTTCGGATCAGGAGCCGCTGTCGATCGGCTTTTCCGGCATTACCGGCCTGCCGGTCGAGGAGCGTTTCGCATTGGCCGAATGGGATGTGATCTCGACCGGCGCGCCGACGCTGAAGGGTGCGCTCGCCGTCTTCGACTGCGAACTGATCGACTCCAAGGATCTGGCCACCCACCGTGTGCTTTTTGGCAAGGTTACAGGTTTGCGCATCGGCGATAATTTGCGGCCGCTGATCTATCACAACCGCGGTTACCAGGCTTTGTAGAGGCTTTCAGATGGCCGCGTCCGCGAAGACAGGATGACCGAGTTGAAAACCGCGTCCGGCGCCGCGGACGATCGACGAGACGCTCGATCTGTTGACCGGTGCGGACTATGTGGCGGACCGGTCGCTGGCAACCGTGCTGTTTTTTATGCGTTCGGTCGACACGCGCCCGTGGATCGAGGCTGGCGTGAAGCGCGTCGCATAACCACATGTCTGCCAGGGAGAAAATCATGGAACGCAGTATCTATCTCGATGAGGCCCGCGACCCGCTGATCATCGCGGAGGGCTGGATGAAGGACGGCAAGGATGTCGCCATTGCCACCGTGGTCGAGACCTGGGGCTCGGCGCCGCGCCCGGTCGGCAGCCACCTGGTCATCGACGCCGAAGGCAATTTCCACGGCTCCGTCTCGGGCGGCTGCGTCGAAGGCGCCGTGGTCGCCGAGGCGGTCGATGTTATCGATAGCGGCAAGGCCAAAATGCTCGAATTCGGCGTCGCAGACGAGACCGCCTGGCAAGTCGGCCTGTCATGCGGCGGCCGCATCAAGGTCTATGTAGAAAGATTGGGTTGATCTCGAATGGATCCCTATGCGCTGAAGGCACTCAACGCCGAACGCCGCGCCCGCCGCGCGGCAATCCTGGTCACCGATCTCGGCGACGGCCGCGACCGTGTCGTGCGCGAGGGCGACCGGGTAGCCGGCGAACTCGGGGCGGCCGTCGCCAAGGCATTTCGCACGGGCAATTCCGGTTCGGTCGAAGCTGAGGGACGGACCTTCTTCCTCAACGCACATCTGCCGCAGCCTCGCCTGGTGGTCATCGGCGCCGTCCACATCAGCCAGGCGCTGGCACCGATGGCCAGGATCGCCGGCTATCCTGTCGAGATCATCGATCCGCGAACGGCCTTTGCCACGCCCGATCGTTTTCCCGATATCGCGCTGCATGCCGAATGGCCAGAGGATGTGCTGACGCGTCAGCCGCTTGATGGCTATACGGCGCTGGCCGCTCTCACCCACGATCCGAAGATCGACGATTTCGCGCTGAAGGCGGCGCTCGACGCCGGCTGCTTCTATGTCGGCGCGCTCGGCAGCCGCAAGACCCACGCCAAACGTGTGGAACGCCTGCTGGCTTCGGGAGCGACCGCCGACCAGATCGCCCGCATTCATGCCCCGATCGGCCTCGACATTGGGGCTGCCAGCCCGGCCGAGATCGCCGTCGCGGTGTTGGCGCAAGCGATCCACGCCTTTCGCTCCCGCGGCCTCGAATCCAAAGGTGCGGTCGCGTGAAATTTGGTCCCGTTGCGATCGATACGGCCGAAGGGGCAGTGCTTGCGCACGCCACCAAGGTCGGAGAGCGCCGCTTCCGCAAGGCGCACAGGCTAAGCGCCGGGGATTTGTCCCTGTTGAAGGCCGCTGGCATTTCCGAGGTCGTAGCGGCGGTGTTGGCGCCCGATGATCTCAGCGAGGACGTCGCCGCCGAAAAGATCGCCGCATCCATGATCCATCGCAACATCGAGGCGAAGCCCGCCGCGACAGGTAGGGTCAACCTCCACGCGCAGGCTGCCGGCATGTTCACCGTCGACGCGGCGATGATCAACGCCATCAACGCCGTCGATCCGACGATCACCATCGCCACGCTCGCGCAGCATGCGCCGGTCGAAAAAGGTCAGATGGTAGCAACGGTGAAGATCATCCCATTCGCGGTCGCCTCCGCTTTGGTCGATGCCGTGGCAAGGATCTGCGCCGGCGGCGAGATATTTGCGGTCAACGCCTATCAGCCGGTGCGCGTCGGCGTCATTCAGACGGTGCTGCCCGGCATCAAACCCAGCGTGCTCGACAAGACGCTGCGCGTCACCGAAGCGCGCCTGGCGCGTTCGGGCGGCAGGCTGACGGTGGAGCGTCGAACCCTGCATGAAATTATCCCCGTCGCCGAGGCTGCGGCCTCGCTGATCCGCGACAACGATATGGTGGTTATCTTCGGCGCCTCGGCGATGGCCGATTTCGGCGACGTCGTTCCCGCTGCTATCGAAAAGGCAGGCGGCACTGTCATCCGCGCCGGCATGCCGGTCGATCCCGGCAATCTGCTGGTGCTAGGCACTCTAGGCGGCAAGCGCATCATCGGTGCGCCGGGCTGCGCCCGCAGTCCCAAGGAGAACGGCTTCGACTGGGTGCTCGACCGGCTGATCGCCGGTCTCGACGTGACCGCTAGGGATATTGCCGGCATGGGTGTCGGCGGGCTGTTGATGGAAATTCCGACGCGGCCGCAGCCGCGCGAGCCATTGCCGGCCAAAGCCGAACCAAAGGTCGAGATCGTGCTTCTGGCCGCCGGCCGCTCCAGCCGCATGGGCGGGCCGAACAAGCTGTTGGCGCTCTTCGATGGCAAGCCGCTGGTCCGTCGCACTGCCGAACGCGCGGTCGGTTCGAAAGCCGGGGCCACTATCGTCGTCACTGGCCACCAGCGCGAGCGCGTGCGCGATGCACTGTCTGGCCTCGATGTGACCTTCGCCGACAATCCGGATTTCGGCGAGGGTCTGTCTTCGTCGCTGAAGGCCGGCATCGCCAAGATTTCCGGCGACGCCGCCGGCGCCATGATTGTCCTCGGCGATATGCCCGGCGTCGCCTCGGCCGACCTCGACAGGCTGATTGAGGCGTTCCGCAGGTCCGAAGGCCGATCGGTGGTGCGGGCCTCGCACGACGGGCGGCGCGGCAATCCGGTGCTGCTGCCGCGTTCGCTGTTTGCCGCGATCGCTCACCTCGAAGGCGATACCGGCGCCCGCCATCTGGTCGAGGCCGAAGGGCTAGATGTCATCGATGTCGAGATCGGCGAAGGGGCAGCCGTCGACGTCGACACGCGCGAGGCGCTGGAAGGCGCCGGCGGCGTGCTGCAGGATTGACAAACCGAAGCCGAAAAACGCATGGCTGAGGGATGGCCTTTCGTTCCTGCTTCCGGTTCCGCTTGCCTTCCTCCGGCCTCCCGGCCCTGCTGATGGCGATTCTTTTGTCGCTCTCTTGTGCCGCCTACGCCAACGCTCTCGAACTCAAACCCTTCAAGGACGATCTGTTCGCCTACCCGGGCACGCTCTCGTCCGAGAGCAACGGCGCCTATACGGTTGTCGATTATCGTGAGCTGCGCGACATCAACGCTCGTGACGAAGTGCCTGAGCGTCGTGTGCACGCGCAATACACCGACACCGGTGTGCGTAAGGTGCAGCACGATCTCTTGCTGCCGACCGATGCAGGCGATGTCCGCCATATTGCCGTCGGCAAGACCGGGGGCGCCAGCATCATCGTGCTTTATCTGCACGGGCAGGGCGGCAGCCGTAAGCAGGGCAGCGACGACTTCACCTTCGGCGGCAATTTCAACCGCATCAAGAACCTGATGGCCGGCAATGGCGGCCTCTATCTGTCGCCGGATTTTTCCGATTTCGGCGACACCGGTGCCACCCAGATCGCCGCGCTGATCAACCACTATGCCGAACAATCGCCGAGCGCAAAAATCTTCGTCGCCTGCGGCTCGATGGGCGGCTCAATATGCTGGAAGCTGGCCGCCCGCCATGACACCGGCGGGCGCATCGACGGGCTGCTGCTGCTCGGCTCGCTATGGGACGAGAGTTTCTTCTCAAGCCCCGCCTTCAAGCGTCGTGTGCCGGTCTTCTTCGGCCAGGGCAGCAAGGACCCGGTGTTTCCAATCGAGAAACAGGAAGCCTTCTTCCGATCGATTCTGGCCAAATCGAAAGCCTATCCGACCCGCTTCGTCCGCTTCGAGACCGGCACGCATGGCACCCCTATCCGCATGACCGACTGGCGCGGCACGCTCAACTGGATGTTGTCGAAGGCTCCTTAAGGCGCGGTATTGTAGTCGACGACCGTCTGCGGATTTTCCTCGCCGTCATAAGACGCGTCGACATCGTACTGGACCAGGGAAAAATCGCCGTTGCGAAACAGATAGGTCCCTGATGAAGAGGCATCGCCGATTCCACGCCATTTGTCGAAGCTGGTGATCGTCTTGGTGTCTTCGTCGTAATCGGAATTAGTTGCCCAGCCGGAGGTCTGGAAGCCAACTATGGTCATGCCCAGCAATTTGCCGTCGCTGTCATTGTTCTCGTAGCGGATGTCCATCTCAGGTTCGGCGAACTGCAATTGTCTCACGCCAAGCACGTCGTCGCTCATGTAATAGATCGAGTTTTCGTTGTAGGCCGCGGCCGAGCAGGCGAAATGGAAAAGCCGCGTTTCGCTTTCGGGATCACTGGCAGACGCATCCTTGCCCTTATAGTGGATCGAGAAAATGTCCGGCTCCTGCGCCAAAAGATCCTTGTCACACTGGTCGCCATAAGTCGCGGCAAACGCCTTTTTGGCTTGCTCAAGCGCTGCGTCCTTCTTCGGCGGCGGCGGTCCTTCGCCGCAGCTTGCCGGCACGGCATCCTCGAAATCGGCCTTTGAGGGTTTCAGCGCACCCTTATCGATGAAGATCGAGCGAAATGGCGGTTCCTGGATCGAGGCGTTGATCTGGCGCAGCGTATAGCAGCCGGCAAAGACATTTTCGCTGCCGCCCTTGGCCGTCGCCCGGATGGCGACCGGAACGCTGTAGTAGATGCTGCCGGCAGCCCCGTCTTCGGATACGCCACCGGTTTTGACTTCGACCGTGTCCGTGCTGTCATAGCCTTTGACGAAGGAATTGAAATCCTTGGCCGGCTTGGTGTCGCCGAAATAGTCCCAGGCGCGCGCGAATTCGTGCCGGCTGATGGCACTATAAAGTGACCGGATGACCGCTTCGGCATTCGACCTGTCGTCGATATAAGGCGCGTCTGCGGCGAGCGCCGATTGGCCGGCAATGGCAAGAGACACAAAAACGGTCGCTGCAAAAAGGGCGCGTCTCATCGGGAACCTCCACTCGATGAAAAATCCTATCATATCGATTGCGGCGACGTGGTGACGCTTGAACAATCGCCTGCGAAGGCGCTACCTCTCGCCCTCGGCAGTCGGGCCGCGTGGAGATTTCTTGTGACCATATCAATGTATGAAGCATCCGTGCCGGTATTTTCGGCGAGGCTGAAGGCACTAGCCAATGTGCTGAACATTGCCGAGCAAAATGCGGCTGATCGCAAGATTGATCCGCAGGTGTATCTGACGGCGAGGCTGGCGCCGGACATGTTTGCCCTGACCAGGCAGGTACAGATTGCCACCGATCACGCCAAAGGCGCCCCGTCACGGCTTGCGGGACGCGAGGTGCCAAAATACGAGGACAATGAGGCGAACTTCGCTGATCTGCAGGCCCGCCTTACCAAGACGCTCGACTATCTCGCGACATTTTCGGCGGCCGAATTCGATGGTTCAGATGACAGGATAGTCGAACTGCGGCTAGCGGGACGCGAGGTTTCGATGCCGGGGATGCAGTATCTACTGCATGCCGCCATGCCCAATTTCTATTTCCACCTGACCACCGCCTACGACATCCTGCGCCACAACGGCGTGCCATTGGGCAAGTCGATCTTCCTCGGATCGCGTTGAGATCCGCTCGGGAGATATCCGCCACGGCGGATATCTCACGGTTGTTTAGCGCAGGGACATTTCCCGGGCGATGCGCGGGAAATCGGCCGGCTTGACGCCGATATCGGCGCGATCGGCATTGCTCATCGAATGGAGCAGCGCCAGCGCCGCTCGATAGCGCAGCTGTTCCCGCGGACGCGGACGAGCGAACATTTCAGTGAAGAATCCCATGATTCAAGCCCCTTATTGAACCTCCAAGGCGGTCAATATAAGCAGATCATGACGATTGTGCAGTGCAGCATTCGCGTGGCAGCCATGCTGCCCTGATCTTTTTTGACATAATTCGGCTGTTCCGGCGAAACTTCTGTGGCGCTTCGACCGTAGGCCTCAGTGCCGGCACTTGGCCGGTTTTTCCTCGCCATTCCTGGCGAACTTCCGGACTGCATTCACATGCAGTCCGGCTTTTTTGTTAGCCGCAGGGATAAACTCCGTCCGCCGGCGTCCTGGGAAAGTCGCCTGGCCTGCCGTCGGTGGGCTTGGAAGCGGGCGGCGCTTTCCTGTATGCTATTGCTTCCTCCTCGCGCAGCCGCGCAAAAATTCCCGCCGGAGAAACTCCATGCACAAACGCCGTCTCGGCCAGACCGATCTTTTCGTGTCGCAAATCTGCCTCGGATCGATGACCTGGGGCCAGCAGAACACCGAGGCGGACGGTCACGCCCAGATGGATCTGGCGTTTGCTCGCGGCGTCAATTTCATTGACACCGCCGAACTCTATCCGATCCCGCCCAAGGCGGAGACACAAGGCCGTACCGAGACATTCATCGGCAATTGGATGAAGAAAAAGCGCAATCGCGACCAGGTGATCATCGCCTCGAAGGCAGTTGGTCGCACCGCCAACACCTGGTTTCGCGGCGACCGCCCGTCTAAGCTGGTGCGCGCCGATATCTTCGACGCTATCGATAAGTCACTCGCCAGGCTCAACACCGATTACATCGACCTCTATCAGATCCATTGGCCGGAACGCGACGTGCCGTGGGGCGCCAATCCGAACCGGATCGGCGCCGTGCCGCGACGCTCCGATGCCGCCGGCGTGCCGGAGGGCGAGACGCCGATCGCCGAGACGCTTGCCGTGTTCGATGAACTGGTGAAGGCCGGCAAGATCCGCCATTTCGGCCTGTCGAACGAGAATTCCTGGGGCGTCATGCGTTTCATTGGCGAAGCCGACAAGGGCCTCGGTCCGCGCGTCGCCTCCGTGCAGAACGCCTATAATTTCGTCAACCGCACCTTCGAGGTGAACCTAGCCGAAGTCTGCGAGCGCGAGCAGGTGTCGCTGCTTGCCTATTCGCCGCTGGCGCAAGGCTATTTAACCGGCAAATACGATCATGGCGCGCGGCCGCAGGGCTCGCGCTCGCAGTTGTTCAACCGCGGCCAGCGCTACGAGACTCCGAATGCTGCCGAGGTGCAGCTCGAATACAACCGATTGGCGCGCACCTTCGGCATGGAGCCGGCGCTGTTTGCCAATGCCTATGTCTCGAACCGGCCCTTGGTCACCTCGAACATCATCGGCGCCACCACCATTTCGCAACTCGAAATGGCGCTCTCTTCCGCCGACGTGGTCTGGACCGAGGACATGCAGAAAGCCGTTGATGCGATCCACCAGCGCGTTGGCAATCCGTGCCCTTGATGCGTCGGGACGCGGTTGTCCGATCGTCATAAGGAGGGGGAACAGCCATGGACTTCCGGATCGACGCGGTGCGCGCGAAATTTCCGGCTTTGTCGCTGACCGACAAGAGCCGCCGGCGCATCTATCTCGACAATCCTGCCGGCACGCAGGTCCCGCAGGCGGTGGCGGACGCAGTATCGCGTTGCTTGCTGACCACCAATGCTAACCTCGGCGGCTTCTTCGAGACCACCGTTGCCGCACAAAACATCGTGGACGAGGCCCATCTGGCGATGGCGGATTTTCTCGGCGCTGCGAGCCCGCAGGAAATTATCATCGGTGCCAACATGACGACATTGACCTACCACATGTCGCGAACGCTCGGCCGCACGATGAAGCCCGGGGACGAGATCATCCTCACCCGCACGGACCATGAGGGCAACGTCTCGCCTTGGCTGCAACTGGCAGAAGACCTTGGCCTTGTCGTGCGCTGGCTGCCCTTCGACCAGCAGAGCTGGCAGATCGAAGAGGCGGCGCTCGCCGCGCTGCTTTCCGAGAGGACGCGGCTCGTCGCGCTCAACTACGCCAGCAATCTCACCGGGTCGATCAACCGGGTGAAGGCGTTGACCGGCATCGCCAGGCGGGCTGGTGCGTTGGTCTACGTCGATGCCGTCCAGTTCGCGCCGCATGGCCTGATCGACGTCCAAAACCTCGGCTGCGATTTCCTGATCTGCTCGGCTTACAAGTTCTTCGGCCCGCATATGGGGATTTTGTGGGGCAGGCTGGACGTTATCGATGCGCTTAAGCCGTATAAATGCCGTTGCTCGTCCAATGCCTTGCCGGAGCGCTTCGAGCTCGGCACGCCGCAAATTGAATTGATGGCCGGCCTGTCGGCGGCTGTCGATTATTTTGCCGAGTTGGGCGCGGCAGCCGGCGCGCAAGGATCGCGTCGGCTGAAAATCGCCAAGGCCTTCGAAGTTTCAATCGCTTACGAGAACCCGCTGGCGCAACAGCTGATCGACTGTCTGTCGGATATTGCCGGCCTGACCATCCACGGCATCACCGATCCGAAGCGGATCAATGAGCGTGTGCCGACGGTGTCGTTCACTGTCGAAGGCATCGTGCCGGAGACGATCGTGCGGCAGATGAATGCCGAAAACATCTTCCTGTGGTCCGGCCACAACTACGCCTGGGAGATCGTCCACCAGCTCGGCATTCCGGCCGAGCAGGGGGTGGTGCGCATCGGCATCGCTCATTACAACACTTCAGCCGAAATCGACGAGACGCTGGAGAGCGTGCACCGCGTTGTCGCCATGCTGAGGCAGGAACGATCCTGAGCGGCCCTCGCGGGCGGATCATCGCTTGTGGGCGCCGCCAAAACCGGTGAGGAAGGCGGTGAGATTGTCGCCGAGCTCGTCGCAGAGATAGCCGCCTTCCTGGACGATGACCGTTGGCAAGCCGAGCCCGGCGATCACCTCGCCAATGCGCGAAAAACCAGGCGTGCTCACCGACAGCCCGCCGAACGGATCGCCTTCGAAGGCATCTAGCCCCAGCGCCACCACAAGCGCATCGGGCGAGAAGGTGTTGACGCGCTGGAACGATGCCTCCAGCGCTTCGAGGAACGCTGCATCGCCGGATTTGCGCGGCAGCGGCAGGTTGAGATTGTAGCCGAGGCCGGCGCCTTCGCCGCGCTCGTCGCCATAGCCCCAGAAAAACGGGTAGAAGCGCACCGGGTCGGCATGCAGCGACACGGTGAGCACGTCCGGCCGGGCATAGAAGATGCCTTGCGTGCCGTTGCCGTGGTGCAGGTCGACATCGAGGATCGCCACCCGCGCCGCCTGCTTGCGCAGAACCTGTGCAGCGACGGCCGAATTGTTGATGAAGCAGAAGCCGCCGGCGACATCGGCAAAGGCGTGATGGCCGGGCGGCCGGCACAGCGCATAGGCGGCCGGCGCTCCCGACATCACCGCCTCGGCGGTTTCAACCGCGCTCCAGGCGCTCCAAAGCGCGCTCTGCCACGTCTCGCCGGAGATCGGGCAGGCGGTGTCGGCCATGTGATAGCCGGCCTGGCCGACCGCCGAGGCCGGATAGGAGCCGTTCCGCGCGATCGGGTGGATGTTGGGGATGACCTCAGCCGAGGCGCCCTCGATGCGCTGCCAGCGCGCGAAGATATGCTGAAGGAAATCGAGATATTCCGGCGTATGTACCGCGGCAATCGGGCCGAGCCCGTGATCCCGCGGCCGTTCGATCGTGCAGCCGGCAGCCTTTGCGCCGGCCAACAATCGCTCGACCCGTTCCGGCCTTTCCGGATTGGGCTGCGGCGCGCCGCTTGAGAGGAACGCCTTCGGGTCGTGGCGCTTCTGTTCTTCGGCATAGAAGGCTTTCATGTTGGCTCCTCCGGTGCATCGGCAAAGGCGAAAAAGGCGTCGCCGACGATCTTCTGCACCTGCTCGTAGCTCGACCAGGCAATGCCCAATCGTTCGTAAAAAGCCTTGGCGGTCTCGTTGTCGGTATCGACGGACAGCCTGAGATAGGCGCCGCCGTTCTTCCGGCATTGCGCCGCGACCCGGCGCAGCAGGCGTTCGCCGATCCTGCGGCCACGAAAACGGTCCTCGACATAGAGGTCCTGCACATAGACGCCGGGCCGTCCCATCCATGTCGAGAAGATCGGGAAATACAGGCAAAGCCCGGCAAATTCGCCACCGATTTCGGCGATCAGGGTCGAGAAGGCAGGCTTTTCGCCAAAGCCATAGGTGCGGAGATCCTGAGCTGTCGAGGTGATCTCCTGATGTGCGCCGACATGCGCGCCGAGCCGCAGGAGCGCGGCGTGGATGGTTTCGACGTCCTCGACGGTCCCGGGCCGGATGACAATGTCTCTTGACGGTGGGTTGGTCACGGCCGCATCTCAGAACGCCACGCGGTCGCCGCCCTTGAGCGCCAGCATCTGCCGCGCCTCGGCCGGCGTCGCGACGTCCAGCGACAATCCGTCGAGCACGCCGCGGATCCGGCGCACCTGGTCGGCATTGGACTTGGCGAGCTGGCGCCCGTCGTAGAGGCTGTCCTCCAGCCCGACGCGGACATTGCCGCCCATCGCCGCCGCAATCGAGATCATCGGCATCTGGTGGCGTCCGGCGGCCAGCACCGAAAACCGGTAGCTGTCGCCGAACAGTTTGTCGGCGATGCGCTTCATATGGATCAGGTTTTCTGGATCGGCACCGATGCCGCCAAGAATGCCCAAAACAAACTGGATGAATAAAGGTCCAGACACCAGTCCACGATCGCGAAAATGCGCCAGCGAATAGAGATGGCCGACATCGTAGCACTCGAATTCGAAGCGCGTGCCGCAACCACGCCCGAGCTTCTCGAGCACCGTCTCCATGTCGGCAAAGGTGTTCTTGAAGATCGTGTCACGGGTAGCCTCGAGCAGCTTCGGCTCCCATTCGTGCTGCCATTCTCGCGGCCGCTCGAGCATCGGGAACAGCGCGAAATTCATCGAACCCATATTGAGCGAACACATTTCCGGCTCGGCCCTGAGCGGCGCGGCCAGCCGCTGGTCGAGCGTCATCAGCGACGATCCGCCGGTGGTGATGTTGATCACCGCATCGGTCGCCTGCTTGATGCGCGGCAGGAACTGCATGAACACCTCGGGGTCGGCGGTCGGCCGCCCATCCCTAGGGTCGCGGGCATGAAGATGCAGGATCGAAGCGCCGGCCTCGGCGGCGGCGATCGCGTCTGCGGCGATCTGGTCCGGCGTCACGGGCAGATGCGGCGACATCGACGGGGTGTGCACCGACCCGGTGATGGCGCAGGTGATGATGACTTTTCGCGACGCCATGGTTCGCCTCTCAGCCTTCGACCGGCAGGTCGAGCTCGCCGGCCAGCACCTCGAGCGAGTCGCCGATGATGGATATGATCTCGCCGATCTGCGCGGCGGTGACGATCATCGGCGGCGCGACCATGAAATTGTCGCCGTCGACGCCGCCCTTGACCTTGCGTCCGTAGATGATCAGGCCGCGCTCATAGGCGAGGTCGAGCAGCCGCTGGGTGGCCTTCTTTGCCGGCTCGATCGGCCTCAGAGTGTCGGGATCCGCAAGCATCTCGGCACCGGTGAGCAGGCCCTTGCCACGGACGTCGGCGATGAATGGAAACCGCTTCGCCAATCGCTTCAACTCGTCCATCAAAAGCTCGCCCATGTCAGCCGCATTGGCGATCAGGCCGAGACGGTCCATTTCGCCGAGTACGGCGAGCCCGGCGGCGCAGGCGAGCGGGTTGCCAGCGTAGGTGTGGCCGTGCTGAAAGCCGCCCGACGCGAGCAATGGCTGCACCAGCCGCATCGGTGCCGCCAGCGCGCCGAGCGGCGCGTAGCCAGAGCCCAGCCCCTTCGACAGCGCGACGATGTCGGGCTTGCAGTTCCAGTGGTCGCCGCCGAGGAATTTTCCGGTGCGGCCGGCACCGCTCATCACTTCGTCATGGATGAGCAGGATGCCGTAGCGATCGCAGATCTCGCGGATGCGCGGATAGTAGCTGTCGGGCGCCACCAGTGCTGCCGTGGCAGCGCCGCCGACTGGCTCCATGATGAAGGCGAGCACGCTCTGCGGTCCCTCGGCGAGGATCTTTTCCTCCAGCATGTCGGCGTAGCGGATGCCGCGCTGTTCCATCGAAAGATTGTCGCGGTCGCGCCAGGCGATGGGCGCCGGCACGGTCGGCATCATCTGCATCATCGGCACAAATGTTTCGGACAGCGCATCGTCGCCGGTAACGGCGAGCGCGCCGAGCGTGCCGCCATGATAGGAGGGAAAGCGCGAGATCACCTTCCAACGGCTGGGCTGGCCGGTGGCGACCGCCCATTGCCGCGCCAGCTTGATGCAGGATTCGGTCGCTTCCGAGCCGCCGGAGACAAAGAAGATGCGGTCCATGCCTTCAGGGAGTTTGGCCGCCAGCTGCCGCGCGAGCTCCTCTGCCGGTTCGTTCTCGAAATGCAGACGGTAGGCGAAGGTGGCGCGGTCCATCTGCCTTTTCATCGCGTCGAGCACGTTGCGATTGGAGTGGCCGATATTGGCAACCATCGGACCGCTCGATCCGTCGATGAAGCGGCGGCCATCCTGCGTCCACATGTAGATGCCTTCGGCGCGGTCGATCATCGGCCGGCGCAGGCTGGATAGATAAAACAGATGCGAGGCTTCGCGAGTTTCCGGGGCAGGAGACTTCAACATGTCATGGCTTTCCAAGATAGCGGTCAAGGACATTTCTGGTGACGCGCTCGACAATCGCATCCTGCCTTAGCAGGCCGGCAACCCATTCGCAGCTTCCGGCGTGAAACACCTCGCCTTTGCCGCGCGGGAAATTGACGATCATGCCGTTGCCGCGTTTGACCTTGTCGAGGTTGGCATCGCTTGCCTCGCCGAACAGCGTCTCGGCGGTGAAGCGTCCGTCCTCGTCGCCGAGAAACTGGTCCTCGAACGCAATGTCGGCGCTTTCCTCGACCTGGCTCGCCATGCCGACCGCGAGCACCTGCAGGCCGTCCGGCGCACCGCTAGTGGTCGTGGGGTAGGGCAGGCCGCCGCGGATCTCGAAATCGAGCCCGTCGACCTCGTAGCCATAGACATGGCTGTCGGCGCCGAGCAGATCGCCATAGTAGATGCCGGTGCCGGCAAACGCCCAATGCTCCGGCCGGTAGACCGGAAAGCCGCGTACGCCGCGCGGCGCGCAGCCGCCCCAGCCGGCATAGACGCCTCTTGTCGCGTTGAGACCGAAGGTCGCGGCACCCGGCCGGCCGATTTCCGGCGCTTCCCAGGAATTGGTGGCGCGCCTTATATCGCCGCCGCGATAGGCCGGGTCTTCGGCGCGAGCGCGGTATTTGTAGCAGACCTGCCGGCGGCCTTCGTCCTCCAGCCTGGTCTGCCACATGAAATTGCCGGCAAAGCGCGCCGCATGACCGCCGCGCTCGACATAGGTGTCGACCGCATCGCGCATTTCCCAGGTCCAATATTCGTCGTGGCCGACCAGGACGACGCAGTCATAGCCGTCGAGAATGTCGGGCGAAAAATGCAGATCGTGCTGGCTGGCGAGATCGACGGCGTAGCCGGCACGCTCGGCGAAGCGGAAGAAATGGCTGTCGTAGCTTGCCCAGCCGGACGAGGCGTATTTCTTCGAATGGCCGGTAGCAAAGGCCCATTCCATGTGCGGATAGCGCGGCACGGTTTTTGGCGGCACGGCGACTTCGAGCGGCACGCGCGGCGCTTCCCTGGGCAGCACGACGAAGCCGCGGCACCACGGCCGTTGGGTCGACACCATTCGTGCATATTGGTCCCGGCCTGGCCCGGTGATGCCTTCGTAATGGTTGGAACCGCCCCACGTATTGTAGGCGAGCCAGGTGCCGGTGGCCGCCACCTGCAGCACACGGCCAGGCTTCTTGCCGGGCTGTGGCGCGACGATAAAAAGATGGTGGCAGCGGATCGGCTTGCCGTCCCGGCCATCTGCTGTCAGCGTCACGCGATAGGCGCCGGACGGCCAGTCGTCGCCGATGCGAAACTCGAACGACGCTTGCCAGCCGCAGCCTTCGACCGAACATTGGTCCGGCGTATCTTGCCAGCGCGCCGCGATTCCGGTCCCTTCGAACATTGTCGTTTCCGCGCCGCCGTCGCGGATGATCGCGATGCCGAAACTGACGGCCGTCGAACTGACATGCAGCGCCACCATCTCGCCGGGGCGATAGGAAAAACGGTCGCTGTAGCACCAGATTTCGCCGCGCCCGCCATCCATCCCCGGCCATTCCCAGTAATGGCTGCGCACCGCCTGGCGTCGCTGCTCCGGCGTCAGTCCGAAATCGGGAAACTCGGTCGGCAGATGGTTCATGCACACCGCTAAGCTCGAAGGCCGCCATTTCGGCCATCCGCCGGCCAAGCGTCAATTGGAAACGATCGGGCCAGCCATTGCCCGGCGCTCCCCTTGGCCTTGCCGGACAAACAGACTATCTCACAAAACGCGGCCTTGTCCGCCACGGGAGCCGACATGCTGAGAGTGCAAAAGGTCAGGGTCAACGACATTTACGTGCCGACGGCGCGCAAGAAGACGCTGCATCCCGAGACCGTCCGCCATCTGGCCGAGGACATTCTGGAAAACGGCATGAAGATGCCGATCCAAGTGCGCCATGACGGCAAGCGCCATATCCTGGTCGAAGGGTTGCATCGGCTGGAAGCGGCCAAGTGGCTCGGCGAGACCGAGATCGACGCCTATCTGGTGCAAGCCAAGCGCCACTGAAGCCACTTATTTCCGTCGTTCGAATCTCCTGTCCCGCGGATTTTTTCGCGAACCGTGTCGGCTTGCGTCTTGTCGGTTCGTCCTAGACACGGAAGCCAAAACCGACGTGTGAGGAAACACCATGACCACCAAGCTCGACATCGCCCCCAACTCCGACCGCGAGCTGGTTCTCGCGCGCATCATCGATGCGCCGCACGAGAACGTCTATCGCTGCTGGACCGAGCCAAAGCTGTTGACGCAATGGTTCTCGCCGAAGCCGTGGATGACGCCGCGCGCCGAATTGGATGTGCGGACCGGTGGCTCCTTGTCGTCATGGCCGATCCCGACGGCAAGGAGTTCCCGAATCCAGGCATCTTCCTCGAAGTCGTACCGGGCAAAAAGCTCGTCTTCACCGATGCCTATACGAAGGCGTGGGAGCCGTCCGAAAAGCCGTTCATGACGGTCGCGCTGACCTTCGAGGACGAGGGCGAGGGCAAGACCCGCTACATTGCCCGCGTCGCGCATTGGTCGGTCGCCGACCGCGAACAGCACGAGAAAATGGGTTTTCACGACGGCTGGGGCCAGTGCGTCGACCAGCTTGAGGAGGTCGCCAAGCGACTTTGATGCAAACGGGAGAGGGAGACTGATGTCCAGATCGGTATTTTTCGCCATTTTCGCCTCGGCCGCCGCGCTATTTGCCGCGCCGGGCACCATCAACGCAGAGGAGGCCAAGCCCGCCATGACGACCGCAACCGCAACACTGCCGACGCCGGAAAAATCCGGCCTGCTGCCGATCAACGGCCTGAACTATTATTACGCCGTCTATGGCAAGGGCGAGCCGCTGCTTCTGCTGCATGGCGGTCTCGGCACGATCGACATGTTCGCGCCGATCCTGCCGAAGCTTACCGAGAACCGCACCGTGATCGGGGTCGACCTGCAGGGCCATGGCCGCACCGCGCTCGGCGACCGGCCGCTCAGCCTGGAGGCGATGGGCGACGACATGGCGGCGATCGTCAAGGCACTCGGCTACGACAAGGTCGACGTCATGGGTTATTCGCAGGGTGGCGGCGTCGCCTTCCGCATGGCCGTGCAGCATCCCGAAACGGTGCGCCGCCTGGTGCTGGTCTCGACCGGCTACGCCGCGGACGGCTTCTACGCCGAAATGCGTGGCCAGCAGGCACAAGTCGGCGCGGCGATGGCCGACATGATGAAGGACACGCCGATGTACAAATCCTATGTCGCGGTCGCGCCGCATCCGGAGGATTTTCCGAAACTGCTCGACCAGCTCGGCGCCTATATGCGCAAGGACTACGATTATTCAGCCGACGTGCCGAAGCTGAAAATGCCGGTCATGCTGGTGTTCGGCGACAGCGACATGTACCAGCCCGAGCACGAGATCAAGTTCTACCAGATGCTTGGCGGCGGGTTGAAGGACGCCGGCTGGATGCGCGAGAACCTGTCGCAAAACCGCCTGGCGATCGTGCCGAACCGCACCCACTACGACGTGTTCTTCGCGCCGGAACTGACAGCTGCCACGCTGCCGTTCCTCAATGGCGAGACCAAGGTCAAGACCTGGAATGAGGTCGTCAACGAAACGAACTGACGCCCAGTCAATTGTCTGCCGGCCGTCTTCCGCGAGATGGCCGGCATTTCGCCCATGGGGCCTTGGCCCGGCGCATCGGCCAATCGTGTATTGGCCGCATCACAGCTATAGATGGCGCCATCAAAGCTTTTCAATTGACGCTGCCACGCCTATCGATAGGTATGCCGCCTATCCTCACAGGGCAGGGATGCGGGTAATGGCAAGATATCAGGGCGGGTGTTTGTGCGGCGCGGTGCGCTACCGTGCCGAGGCGGCACCGATCAATGAGCGCGTCTGCCATTGCCGGCTCTGCCAGAAGGCACTGGGTGCCGCCTTCAACGCGCGCGTGCTGTTCCGCATCGACGATGTGACGGTCGACGGACCGCTGGCGACGGTGAATTCCTCGCCCGATCTCAAGCGCGGCTTTTGTCCCCGCTGCGGCACGACGATGTTTTCCCGACGCGATTCCGCCGGTATCATCGGCATCACCACCGGCTCCCTCGATGATCCCTCGGTGTTCAGGCCTGAGATGCATATCTGGACCGCCTCGAAGCAGCCCTGGGTGCAGATTGATGACGGCCTGCCGCACTATGAAGGCGCGCCACCTCCGGCTTGAGGTCAAATCTGGACAAAATTTAATCCGAAGCGACACGAGATAGCCGGCAAAGCGTCATTGGCGGGCCATCATTGCTGCCTATCTATTGCGTGCGGGCGGCAGTCGAGGAGGCGACGGAATGAACGACAGCATCAACACCCTGGACGAGCTCTTGAGCGATCCGATGATCAAGCTGGTGATGGAGCGCGACCGCGTGCAGCCGGCAGAACTTCGTACGCTGCTCGAGGAAAAGGTCCGCCGGGCGGACGATGATGTGGCGGTCAACGATCGTTTTGTACCGCCGGCCCACCTGATGGCCACGACCTGCCACAAGCTGTGGCTGTGCGGCTAGGGTCTTGAAGCGGTCAGCCGGAATTTGCCGGCAAATAGCTGTAATGGCTGCGGAAATAAGCGAGCCTGAAGCCGAGGCGCGCATAGTTGCGATACGCCGGCCCGTCGCGTTCGGCGCGCGGCGCCTCGATGTCGGCCACGAACAGTTTTGCACCGCCCGCAAGTCCGTCGCGCACCATCGCTTCGCCGAGCATTGCATCGAGGTCGAAGCTCGGCGCCATGATGCCGGGAACCGGCGCGTCGATGCCGCTCCAGGCCATGCCGTCGACACCGATGAACATCGAGCGCACCGCCGCCACCGCGCCGTCCCGCCGCAGCATGTAATGATGCCAGCCGCGTCGGCCGGCCAGCGCCAGCAACCACGGTGAGGTCGGCAACCGATATTGGCTGTCGATGAACCCAGCCCATTCCCTTGCCGTTGCCGGCGTCACCCGCTCGACCGAGACATTCTTCTTCGGGAAAAGCGGCTCCGTTGGCAATGGGGCGGCGTCGCGAAAGATGCGTTCCCACCCGCCCTGACGCTGCAGGCCGCGCGCCTCGAGCCAGCAGCTGAGCGTCGCCGGCTCGGTATGTGGATTGGTGTAGAACCAGGGCCTCAGAATACCGGCCTCGCGATAATGCGCCAGAAGCGCGTCAAGCCGGCTCTCGGTGGCTGCGCTATCGACACCGAAATTCTTGACGCAGTTGAAATGGATGAACGGGATCGTCGTGCAGGTGGTCCAGACGAGATCGCCATCTTCGGCGATGGCAAGGCCTTGCCTTGCGGCAAAGTCTGCCGGGGCGGCGCGATAGAGATCGAGCCAGGCATCGACCTCGGCGCGTTCGATGACGCGGCTGAGATCGCCAGATATCTCGTCGATCCCGATGGCGGGCGAGTGTGGCTCGGGCGGGGCTACGGGCTGCAATTCTGACAAGGCGGCGGGCTGCATGACTTCCTCCCAAGTATGGCCTTACACCGTAAGATTAGTGGAGACTAATCTCATGCCGTGAGTTGTCAAGCGGGATTGCGAGGCAGCCAGGTGGCCGAACGCTGGGGGATAGCGCACCTCCGTCCGGGCCAACGTCCCGATGCAAAGCCCTAACAATTCGATTCAAACTTTGTTGGTAGTTTCTTGTTAGGAATCCAGCTTGGTTTGTCCGGCGGCGTTGTCCTGCCTACGGTCTGTTGTGTTTTGCGTACAGGTCCAGATGCGGTTATCAGGCGTCGTCATCTTCTCGATCGCAGCGCTGTGCCTTGCCGGCTGCACGTCGACCTCCGGCGTCGATGCGCTGCAAGTGCCGTCCAGTGAGACCACCAGCTCGGTTGTGCGGCCACCCGCGCCGGTGGCATCCGTGGCGAAAACTGATGCTGCGCCAGCCTTCGCGGAACAGGAGCAGGACGAACAACAGGTCGCGATGGACGTACCCGATCAGGACGTCGAACCGCCGGCCGAGGTGATCGCGCTGATGTCGCCGCCGAAGCGGCTGACACGCCCGGCACCAGCAATGCTTGCCGAACCGGTCACGCGCTATGGTTTTCGCGATGCCAAGCCGATCAATTTCGGCAAGGCATCCTCGCCGAGGCGTCTCGCCGTCCACGGCGTCGACGTTTCGCGCTGGCAGGGCAATGTGAACTGGGGAAAGCTGCGTGCCCAGGGCGCCAACTTCGCCTATATCAAGGCCACCGACGGGGGCGACCATCTCGACCCGATGTTCACCAGAAACTGGCGCAGTGCCGACGCCGCCGGCCTCAAGCGCGGCGCCTATCACTTCTTCTATTGGTGCCGCACCGCCGGCGAGCAGGCCGATTGGTTCATCCGCAATGTGCCGAGGGTCGAGGGCGCGCTGCCGCCGGTGATCGACGTCGAGTGGAACGGCGAATCCAGCTGCAAGCGCCGCCCGTCGCGGCAAAAGGTGCTGGAGAAGATGCAGGTGTTCATGGACAAGCTCGAGCGCTACTACGGCCAGCGCCCGATCATCTACACCGCGCCCGACTTCTACCGTGACAATCTCAGGGGCGCCTTCCCCGATTATCCATTCTGGCTGCGCGCCGTGGCGGCGCACCCATCAAAGGTCTATCCCGACCGCAAATGGCTGTTCTGGCAATATTCCGGCTCCGGCCTGTCGCACGGGGTGAGGGGCCGTATCGACCTCAACGTGTTCCACGGCGATGAGAAGGCGTGGCGCGACTGGGTTGGTGGAAGGCAGATGGTGGCCGAGGCGGAGTAGCGCGGCAGCTTCTTCCTTCTCCCCATGTGGGAGAAGGTGGATTGGCGCGCAGCGCCAAGACGGTTGAGGGGTGTTGGACGGAGTGCGTCGGTGCCAAGCTGGAACACCCCTCATCCGACCTCGCTTCGCGAGGCCACCTTCTCCCACAAGGGGAGAAGGGATAGCGCTCGGTTTTCCACACTTGGTCTCAAATTCCTTGGACGTCATGCCCAGATTGGATACCCTCGTCCCATGCCGCACCAGCCCGTCGCGCCGACTAAGCGTCGTTTCGCCCGCTCTATGCGACGCGAGCCGACCGAGGCGGAAGACCGCCTGTGGCATGAGCTGCGCGGACGCAAGCTCGACAGCATCAAATTCCGGCGTCAGGTCCCGGTCGGCCGGTTCATCGCCGATTTTGTTTGCGCCGAGGGCAGGCTGATTGTCGAGATCGACGGCAGCCAGCACGCGGATTCGGGCTATGATCGGGAGCGGGATGCCGAATTGAAGGCGAGGGGCTTTCGCGTGCTGCGCTTCTGGAACGATGACGTGCTGCGGGATCTGAACGCCGTCTGCGATACCATCATCGCCTACGCACGGGACGAGAGTTTGCAGCCTTGGCGGTAGCGCGCTCTTCCCTTCTCCCCCTGTGGGAGAAGGTGGCTCGGCGCGGAGCGCCGAGACGGTTGAGGGGTGTTGGACGGAGCGCCGCCGGTGCCAAGCTGGAGCACCCCTCATCCGACCTCGCTTCGCGAGGCCACCTTCTCCCACAAGGGGAGAAGGGGAGATCGCACCTTCTACGCCTCTACATATCCCGCCAGGCTGACCGCTTTGGGCACATCCAGCCCATCGGCCCGCAGGCCTTCGATATGAAAGCGTATTGCGTCACGAATTTCGGCTTCAACCTCAGGCACCGTCCGCACCGGTGGCGATGCAGCCGGGCAGATCCGGCACATAGGCGGAAAAATTGTTTCCGGCTTTTTCAATCACCACCGCGTATCGCATGTCATCGCTCCTTCAGACCGGACTGCTTGAGGATGCTGTTCAGTGTTCCTGGCGCAACCTCTTCAGACGGGCTTGGCGGTGATGGCGCGAAGCGCCAAGACGGATGAGGGTGTAGGACGAAGTGCCCCTCTATGCCAAGCTGGAACACCCCTTGCTCATCCGTCTCGGCGCTGCGCGCCGATCCACCTTCTCCCACTAGGGGAGAAGGGACTCGATATACGCAGCGGCTTATTTTTTCCTGGACGGCTCGTTTCTCGTGTCACCGTATCCGGGCTTCGGAACTCGCTCAACGGTCGTAGTGCTAGGCCGGCGTTCGGCCTCTTTCACTGGCACAAAATGACCAGATTTGGAGTCCCTGCCTACGTCGAAGGTTTTACGCTCTTTGTCTGACATTGCATTTTCTCATAGGTGTGATGCGCCAAAGCTACCTCGACTCCGAGAATGATATTCCCCTATAATAACCTTGCTACAGGAGAGGGAAATCAAACCTCTTCGCCCCGCGTGGGCTTCGGCTTCTTCGCGGTATCCAAAGCCGGCCTTAACGAGCCGGCTTTGGTGTTTCTTCAGCCTTGGTTTGCAGCAGTCCGATTGCCGCTTTGACCTGATGCGGAACTATGATTGGCTCTGAAATCCCAAGGGTTTTGAGGCGGTTCTCGGCAGCTTTCCGACTGACTGCGAAGAACGTCACAATTTCCGAGATGTCGGTGAAATCGCGAACTAGAGTCTCCGGCATGAGAAATGCGGCCGCAAACGCGTTAGCTTGCCACTCTGCGCTCGCGTACGCAGGTAACTCCTTCATTTGAGAGTATCGTTTGGGAGCTCGATCCAGAGGAACGGCAGACTTGTGAAGGACCAAATGCCCCAGCTCGTGCGCAGCCGTCCACCTGCCACGGCCCTCGAAGTCCGCTGCAGCTTGATATGTTATTGCTGACAAGACAATGCGAGGCGGATCAAATTCGGTATATCCTTCTGCATCGTCCATAAGATGATCGTCTTTCACGACAAGTGCGAAATCGCCAAAAAGCCGTGGCATTTCATTTTCAAGGACACTAGCCATATCAGGGGCTTGGCAAGTCGTTCCTATGTGCAGTGCTTGGCGCCATGCCGCTGCTAGTATCTCAATATCAGCGCGGCTCTTGGCGGACACGCAATAGTCGTGGCTCATCTTTCGTCTCCTGGAAGTTCCGCATCAAGTTTTCGAATCTCGTCTGGAGACATCTTGTTGATCTTCCTAAACAATCTTCTAGCGAGAGCGGCGCGTTCTTTGTTGATCGGTGTAAATCGAATAACGTTTATTCGAGCATCAGCGAGAGCTTGTAAGTGCTTTCTTGTAATCACGTCCAATTTCAGCCAATTTCCAAAGTTTTCAACGTACCCTTCTGGAACCTGTTTTCCTCCAGTCTCAACAGCTGAGATAAAAGAAGGCGAGCACTTGATCTCCTTTGCTTGATCAATCATCCGCAGCTTTCGTGCCATTCTGATTTCCCGGCATGCGGACCCAAACGCCGTCAGAGTTTTTTCCGCCATTTTGATTCCCTTTCTTTTTTCACCGGCAGGTGAAACGCTCCCTCGAAAAAAAACCTCACTGCCGCAGATCCGCTGCAGTGAGGCGCTGTTGGTCTCAACTACACCCGCTCGTGGCCCCGCAAGTATCGCACTTCTCGCAAGTGCCGTTCCGCACCATCGTGAAATTATGGCATTCCGAGCATTCGTTGCCGGTGTAGCCCTGCATCAATGATTGCTGGCGCCGGTTGGCGGCGAGCGCTTTGGCTTCGGCTGCTTCTTTCGCGGCCTCGTCGGTGAACAGCTCCGTCGGGTCGGAGGCTTCCGCGTAGACGATGTCCTCGACCAGTTCCCTGGCGCGCTCCTCGTAGTCGCGCTTGTAGGCGATGGCTTCGTCGCTGGCCGGCTTCAGCGTCAGCACGTTGGAGCCGGAGAAGGCGGTCGGGGCGGTACGGGCCGGAGTTCCGGAACCGGAACCCGCAAAGCCTTTCGGCTCGGCGCCCATGCCCGACACCAGCTTGACCGGCGAGGCGCCGCGGGTCAGGCCCTTGGAGAAGGGCGTTGCCTTGCCTTCGTTGATGCCGCGCCCGAGCGCAGTCTTGTCGAAGTCCGACTGGTCGACATGGGCGAGGTCGTTGCGGCCGAGATAGGAGACGGCGAGTTCGCGGAACACATAGTCGAGGATCGACGTGGCGTTCTTGATGGCGTCGTTGCCTTGCACCATGCCGGCCGGCTCGAATTTGGTGAAGGTGAAGGCCTCGACGAATTCCTCGAGCGGCACGCCATATTGCAGGCCGAGCGAGATGGCGATGGCGAAGTTGTTCATCATCGCCCGGAAGGCGGCACCTTCCTTGTGCATGTCGATGAAGATCTCGCCGAGGCGGCCGTCATCGAATTCGCCGGTCCTGAGATAGACCTTGTGGCCGCCGACGACCGCTTTCTGGGTATAGCCCTTGCGCCGGTTCGGCAGTTTCTCGCGGTCGCGGTAGAGACGCTCGACGACGCGCTCGACGATCTTCTCGGTCACCTGCACGGCGCGCTGCGCGGCCGGTGCCGCGATCAGCTGCTCGATGGCTTCGTCCTCGTCGTCTTCGACGTCGGCAAGCAACGAGGCGTTGAGCGGCTGCGACAGCTTCGAGCCGTCGCGATAGAGCGCGTTGGCCTTGAGCGCCAGCTTCCACGACAGCATGTAGGCGCCCTTGGCATCTTCCACCGTTGCGTCGTTCGGCATGTTGATGGTCTTGGAAATGGCGCCGGAAATGAAGGGCTGTGCCGCCGCCATCATCATGATGTGGCTGTTGATCGACAGCGAGCGCTTGCCGATCTTGCCGCACGGGCTGGCGCAGTCGAACACCGGCAGGTGTTCGGCCTTCAGGAACGGCGCGCCTTCCAGCGTCATCGCCCCGCAGACATGGATGTTGGCGGCCTCGATGTCCTTCTTCGAGAAGCCCAGCGCCGGCAGCATCTCGAACGAGAAATCGTTTAGCTGCTCGTCGGTGAAGCCGAACGTCTCCTTCACCCAGTCGGCGCCCAGCGTCCACTGGTTGAAGACGAACTTGATGTCGAAGGCCGACTTCAATGCCGCATTGAGCGCTGCGATCTTGTCGTCGGTAAAGCCTTTTGCCTTGAGCGAGCCGGGATTGATGCCCGGCGCCTGGTTGAGATTGCCGTGGCCGACGGCATAGGCCTCGATCTCGGCGATCTGGGCCTCGGAATAGCCGAGCGTGCGCAGCGCTTCCGGCACGGCGCGGTTGATGATCTTGAAATAGCCGCCGCCGGCCAGCTTCTTGAATTTTACCAGCGCGAAGTCGGGCTCGATGCCGGTGGTATCGCAATCCATCACCAGGCCGATCGTGCCGGTCGGCGCGATCACCGTTGCCTGCGCGTTGCGGTAGCCATGCTCCTCGCCGAGCTCGATGGCGCGGTCCCAGGCGGCCTTGGCATGGTCGGCAAGCTCCTGCTGCTTGAGATCCGAGGCGACCAGCGGCACCGGGTTGACGGCTAGCTTCTCGTAGCCGTCCCTTTCGCCATAGGCCGCGCGGCGGTGGTTGCGCATGACGCGCAGCATGTTCTGCGCGTTGCGGTCGTAGTCGGGGAAGGCGCCGAGCTCGGCGGCCATTTCGGCCGAAGTGGCATAGGCCGTGCCGGTCATGATCGCGGTGAGGGCGGCGCAGATGGCGCGGCCCTCGTCGGAATCATAGGGAATGCCGGAGGTCATCAGCAGGCCGCCAATATTGGCATAGCCGAGGCCGAGCGTGCGGTACTCGTAGGAAAGCTTGGCGATCTCCTTCGACGGGAACTGCGCCATCATCACCGAAATTTCCAGCACCATGGTCCACAGCCGAACCGTGTGCTCGTAGGCGGCGATGTCGATAGTGCCGTCGGCGTTGCGGTAGGGCAAAAGGTTGATCGAGGCCAGATTGCAGGCGGTGTCGTCGAGGAACATGTATTCCGAGCACGGATTGGACGCTCGGATCGCACCGGCCGAGGCGCAGGTGTGCCAGTCATTCATCGTCGTGTTGAAGTGCAGTCCGGGATCGGCCGACGCCCAGGCGGCATAGCCGATCTTTTCCCAGAGATCGCGTGCCTTCAGCGTCTTCAGCACCTTGCCGTCCTTGCGGGCGGTGAGATGCCAGTCGCCGTCCTGCTCGACCGCGCGCAGGAAATCGTCCTTCAGCGACACCGAATTGTTGGAATTCTGGCCGGAAACGGTGAGATAGGCGTCCGAATCCCAGTCGGTGTCGTAGGTCTTGAACGACATCGAGGTGTAGCCCTGCTTAGCAAACTGGATGACGCGGTAGATGTAGTTCTCCGGCACCGCGTCCTTCTTGGCCGCCTTGATCTCGCGCTTCAGCGCGGTGTTGACCGCCGGATCGAAGCAATCGTCGCCATTGCCTTCGCAGTTGATGCAGGCCTTCATGATCGCTTCGAGATGCTTCTTGACGATCTTCGAGCCGGTGACCAGCGAGGCGACCTTCTGCTCCTCATTGACCTTCCAGTCGATGAATTCCTCGATATCGGGATGATCGGCGTCGACGATGACCATTTTCGCGGCGCGACGCGTCGTGCCGCCCGACTTGATGGCGCCCGCCGCGCGGTCGCCGATCTTGAGGAAGCTCATCAGCCCCGACGAACGACCGCCGCCCGACAGCTTTTCGCCTTCACCGCGCAGGAACGAGAAATTGGAGCCGGTGCCGGAGCCGTATTTGAACAGGCGCGCCTCACGCACCCACAAATCCATGATGCCGCCTTCATTGACGAGGTCGTCCTGCACGCCCTGGATGAAGCAGGCATGCGGCTGCGGATGCTCGTAGGAAGACTTCGACTTGGTCAGCTTGCCGGTGAACGGGTCGACATAGAAGTGGCCCTGGCTCGGGCCGTCGATGCCATAGGCCCAGTGCAGGCCGGTGTTGAACCATTGCGGCGAGTTCGGCGCGATGCGCTGGGTGGCCAGCATATAGGCGAGCTCGTCGCGGAAGGCGCGCGCGTCTTCCTCCGACTTGAAGTAGCCGCCCTTCCAGCCCCAATAGGTCCAGGTACCGGCAAGCCGGTCGAAGACCTGGCGGGCGTCGATCTCGGAACCGTAGCGCTCGGCTTCCGGCAGCTTGGCCAGTTCAGCCTCGTCGGCGACGGAGCGCCACAGGAAGGAGGGGACTTGCGTCTCTTCGACCTTCTTCAGCCGTGCCGGGACGCCCGCCTTGCGGAAATATTTCTGCGCCAGGATATCGGCGGCAACCTGGGAGAACTGCGCCGGCACGTCGATGTTGTCCAAGCGGAACACCACCGAACCATCCGGATTCTTGATCTCCGAAAGCGCCTTGCGGAATTCGATCTCCGAATAGGCAGATTGTCCTGGCTTGGTGAAACGACGCTCGATGCGCATTGGTCCGGTCCCTTTTGTCTACATATAGCGCTTTTCCCAGAGGATTTCTGCCCTCCTGACGAAACGCGCATGTCCGCCATCTGCCGGCGTTCGAAAACCGCCGGCTCTCATCGTCACAGTCTCCGCCGCCCTGCCGGTCGAACCTCTTGCGAGGCCGCTGTCCAACGCGCTCACGGACCCTGTGGGTCCCTCAAAACTGAAAACTTTTTGTAACGCCCTCGATCGAGGGAAATTCACATTATCTAGCGTCGAACCTACCTGCAAACACTAAATATAGTATTAACAGACAATTTATTCAAGTCCGACAATCCTCCCCTTTCGCCCCCCAAGGCTTCAAAATCCCACGCCTTCGCCGGCCTCGTAAACAGGCGGGAATGCGGCTCAAAACGCACATATTCCGGGAAAAAGACCGGCCTCGAAACTTTTCCGGTCGCACTCTCAACAGGAGCGCATGGCCTATAAAAGGCGACTCGTTTTGCGCCGTCAAGGATTCGTTTGCGTAGCTTTTATGACCCCAACATCTTGTGTGTCACATATGTGGATAACGGGGATAGAAGCGGAGCGCAGCGAAGAAGGTTCGGCTCTGGGTGGAGGCGCTTCGGCAACGACGTTCACAGCACCTGAGCGATAGGCTATGCTCGACTGAGACTCAGGAGAACCGATGCGGATCCGCGCAGAAATGGGCGATGATCTGGCTGAGGTCGGGTTCGTTGACCATGCGCACAGCCTCGGCGGCGCTGACCCACTTGCGGATGCGTGCCCGCTTTTCCTTCCAGCGGTCGGCGACCTTGTCGACCTGCAGCGGGAACACCAGCACCTCGCACGGCACTTCCTCGCCGGAATCCAGCACCTTGGCATAGAAATAGCGGCCGGCCTCGTGATGCGAGATCGTGCCGCGCAGCCCGGCCTCCTCGCCGGCTTCGCGCGCCGCCGCCTCGCAAAGCGGCTCCTTTGCTTCCGGCCAGCCCTTGGGAAGCACCCAGCGGCCGGTATCGCGGCTGGTGATCAGCATGATTTCGACGCCGTCGCCGCCATCGCGCCAGGGCAGCGCTGCAACCTGCAGGCGGGACGGCACCGTGCCGAAGAGTCGCCGGACCCGTTCGGCCAGATGGTTGTGCGTGGTTGGCCTCGTCAACATCGGAGAAGCTTGCCCCAGCTTCCAGAATCGTTTGCCGTCTTACGAATCTTACGGCTAATTATAAGCAATGAAAGTAAAAAATGTTTCACGGATGGGCCAGATTCCGTCAATCTGCGCCGATCTCAGCCTAATTGCGCGACTGCAGCAGCGTCGCGCCACGCCTTTATCGGTGTGCGGAGGTCCCCTGGGCGGACTCGGTGCATCAAGCGGCGTTGCCGCGAATCAGCCGGCGTGGTCGTCGGCGATCGGCTTCTGGTAGGTGAAGCCCATGTCCCAGGGGAAATAGATCCAGGTGTCCTGGCTGACCTCGGTAACGAAAGTGTCGACCATCGGCCTGCCTTTCGGCTTGGCATAGACGGTGGCGAAATGCGCCTTGGGCATCATCGCGCGCACGATGCCCGCCGTCTTGCCGGTGTCGGTGAGGTCGTCGATGATCAGCACGCCGGCCCCGTCATCGGCGAGCAGCGCCGGCGTGACCTCCTTCAGCACCTGCAATTGCCCCTGGCTGGTATAATCGTGGTAGGAGGCGACGCAGACCGTCTCGATGATGCGGATGCCAAGTTCGCGCGAAATGATAGCCGCCGGAACCAGGCCGCCGCGCGTGATGCAGACGATCGCCTTCCATTGCCCCTTGTTGGCGCCGGCAAGCCGCCAGGCGAGCGCGCGCGCATCGCGGTGGAACTGGTCCCAGGAGACCGGGAAGGCTTTTTCGGGCAGGGACATCTTTCGCGCACTCCGCAAAGCGCGCATCGCGCGCAGACACTATGGAATGCGCGCGGAATTAACTGGAAAGGCTTGGCCTTGGCAAGGGCGCGGCAAAGCTATTGTCCTGCCAGCTATCCCTGTGAACCTACCGCGACAGGAAAGCCGCCACCGGGGCGGTGCGCAGCACCGTTCGCGTCACCCCGCCGAACAGCAGCTGGCGCAGCCAGGAATGGCTGTAGGCGCCGAGCACGAGCAGGTCCGCACCCGACTCGGCGACCCTGGTCTGGATGATGTCGTCGACCGAGGCGCCGCCGGACCTCAGCACCGAGACGCTGACGGTCGCGCCATGCCTGGACAGCGAGGCGGCGATCTCGGCGCCGGCTGTTTCCGGCGCCTCGTCCAGCGTATCTGGCGGGTCGATGACGACGATGTCCGTCTTCTCGGCCTCGATGATGAAGGGCAGGGCATCGAAGGCCGCGCGCGCGGCTTCCTTGCTGCCGTTCCAGGCGAGCAGCACGTGCTTGAAGCTAGTGACGAGCGGACCCGAATGCGGCACCACCAGCACCGGCCGGCCGGCATCGTAGACCAGCGTGTCGACGTCGGCGCTCGGGTCGCTGCCCGATTCGCGCTGCGCGGCGATGATCAGGTCCGCGGTGCGAACGGTCGAGATGCCGGTCAGCGCACTGTCGCCGGAAAAACTCTCGAGACTGCGCCACTCGAACGACAGGCCGGAATTCTCGATGCGCTTGTGAAAGGCGGCCTGCAACTTCTCGGCGCGCTCCCGGTTCATATCGGCGGAAACCTGCAGGAACTCGGTGTCCGGAAAGCCGGTGGCAGAGGTGTAGGGCACGGGCAGCGCCTCGGCATGGATGCCGATCAGATGGCTCTGGAACCGGCCTGCCAGCGGGATCGCGCAGTCGAGGACGCGCTCGGCATCCTGTTCGTTCTGTAGTATGGCGACGATGGTCTTGAAGCGCATGGCAGTCCCTCACTTCTTACGGCGATCCCATCCGTGACAAACGTCACTGCGCGATGCTGGTTCCGTCAGGCCGGCCGATCAGCCCACTCGGCTTGCCTTGATCAAGCCCGCCACCATAGCCTCTACGTCTGCGCGTGCGGAGTCCAGCGCCTGCTGGCTGCGGGCGCGCACCACCAGTTCCGTCCAGAACTTGCCGTCGCCATATTTCGGGTAGGAGCCGATGATCGTGTCCGGATGCGCCTTCTGGATGTCGCCCAGCGGCCCGCCGATCAGGCCTTCGCCGAACGGGCATTCCACGGTTGCCGACAGCATTTTGGTGCCGGCCCGCAATGTCGGCACGACATTGTCGAGCATCGCCTGGAAAATCGCCGGCACGCCGGCCATGACATGGACGTTGCCAATGCGAAAGCCCGGTGCAACCGACACTGGATTATCGATGTGGTCTGCCCCGCGCGGCATCCGCGCCATGCGCTTGCGCGCTTCGGTGTATTCGATGCCGCGGGCGGCGTAGCTTGCCTCCAGCAGGGCGTAGGCCTTGGCGTCGTATTCGCATGGCACGCCAAAGGCCTTGGCAACCGAATCGGCGGTGATGTCGTCATGCGTCGGGCCGATGCCGCCGGTGGTGAAGACATAAGCATAGCGGGTGCGCAGCGCATTCACCGCAGCGACGATCTCGTCTTCTTCGTCGGGAACGATGCGGACTTCCTTCAGGTCGATGCCGATCGCCGTCATGATGTCGGCGAGGTGGCCGATGTTCTTGTCCTTGGTGCGGCCGGACAGAATCTCGTCGCCGATGACGAGCATGGCGGCGGTGACGATTTCGGTCATGACTGGCTCCGGCAAACGGGTCGCCTGAGATAGCGCGGCAAACGGCCGGCGGCAATGCCGCCAAACGACGGATCTACCTGTGCCACCTCCCTTGCAGTACACCCGTTGGCGGGTGATGCTGCGTGCCGGTTTGGAGCCCTGAGCAAGACATGCCGGCATCGATTCTGCTATGGCTACCCGGCGCGCTGTTTCTGCTGGCGCTCGTCGTGGCAGCCTATCCGATGCTGGCGACGCTGCGGATCGCGGCGAAGGCCGAAAGGCTGGTGCCGGCCAGTGGCAGATTCATCGAGATCGACGGCAACCGCATCCATTATGTCGAGACGGGCGAGGGGCGGCCGATCGTCTTCCTGCACGGCCTCGGCGCGCAGCTTCATCAATTCGGCCACACGCTGTTCGGACGGTTCGGCCCGAACTATCGGCTGATCGCGCTCGACCGTCCGGGCTCCGGCTATTCGGTGCGGGCCAGGGGCGCCAGCGGACGGCTGTCCGAGCAGGCCGAGGTCGTGCGGCATTTTATCGACGCGCTTGGGCTGGAAAAGCCTCTGGTCGTCGGTCATTCGCTGGGTGGCGCCATCGCGCTGACGCTGGCTATCGAGCATCCCACGGCGATTTCCGGTATCGCCTTGCTGGCACCGCTGACCCATCTGGAGCCGGACGCGCGCGAGAAGTTCGGCCCGCTATATGTCAAGTCGCCGCTGCGGCGCCGGATCATGGCTTATACAGTGGCGATCCCGGCGGCTCTCAAATATGCCGAAGCGACGCTTGCCTTCATTTTCGCGCCGCAGACGGCGCCGGCCGACTATATGGTCGAGGGCGGCGGCTGGTGCGGGCTGAGGCCAAGCCATTTCTATGCAACGTCGACCGATGTCGTGGCCATCGAGCATGACCTTGGCCGCATCGAGCAACGCTATCGCGAGATCACCCTGCCGGCCGGCATTCTGTTTGGTGCTTCCGACCGCGTGCTGGGCATCGATATCCACGGCTGGCCGGTGATGGAAAAGATCAGCGGGCTGCATTTCGAGCCTGTCGAGGGGCTTGGCCACATGCCGCAATTCGTCGAGCCGGAACGGGTCGTCGCTTTCATAGAACGCATTGCCGACCGCGCATTTGCGCCGAAGTCCGACACCAGCAGCTGACACCCTCCCGGAACGCGGTCTCGGCCGGCAGGGTGCCCGCCCCGGGCATCCCGGCCGCCGGGAATACCTCCGAACTTAATCACGTCGGCTATTCCTTCACGGCTCCGGTCATCGAGGAAACATAATGCTCGACAAAGAACGAATAGAGCACCACCACCGGCAGCGAGCCGATCAGCGCTCCCGCCATCAGCGCCCCCCATTCATAGACGTCCGAGCGCACCAGCTCGGTGAGCACGCCGACCGGCACAGTCTTATTTTCGGACGACTGGATGAAGGTCAAGGCGTAGATGAACTCGTTCCATGACAGCGTGAATGCGAAGATGCCGGCGGAAATCAGGCCCGGCACCGATAGCGGCAGCACGATCTTGGTGAGGATCTGCCAACGGCTCGCCCCGTCGATCAGCGCGCATTCTTCCAGCTCGAACGGGATCGAGCGGAAGTACCCCATCAACAGCCAGGTGCAGAACGGGATCAGGAAGGTCGGATAGGTGAGGATGAGCGCGAAGGGCGTGTCGTAAAGCCCAAGGTTGAACACCATCACAGACAGCGGAATGAACAGGATCGAGGGCGGCACGAGATAGGCGAGGAACACCGCGAGGCCGACCTGCCGCGCCCCGGAGAACCTCAAGCGTTCGATCGCATAGGCAGCGAACACCGCAGCCAGCAGCGACAGGAACGTGGCGGCGGTCGAGATGATGATCGTGTTGAGCAGCCAGCCCGGATAAGACGTCTCGAAGAGCAGATAGCGGATATGCTCGAGCGTCGGATGCACCACCCAGAACGGATTGAAATTGGCGTAGTCGGTCATCTCGAGGTTGGGCTTAACCGCCGTGATCGTCATCCAGTAGAACGGAAACAACAGCACGATGACGAAGATCAGCAACGGCAGGTAGACCGTCACCACGCGGCGCGGCAAACTCTGCAGGTAGCCCATGCCGCCTTCGTCGAGTTCCGGGCGTTTGCTCGTTTCGATCGCGGTCATGTCAATCTCCGCCGCCCTGCTGCCATTTGCGGCGCTGCAGGCCAAAATAGCTGAACAGGATCGCCGCCAGCAGGAACGGGATCATGGCGACTGCGATCGCGGCGCCTTCGCCAAGCTGGCCTCCGGAAATGCCGCGCTGGAACGACAGCGTCGCCATCAGATGCGTGGCGTTCACCGGCCCGCCGCGTGTCAGCACATAGATCAGCTGGAAATCGGTGAAGGTGAACAGCACCGAAAACGTCATGGTGATGGCGATGATCGGCGTCAGCAGCGGCAGCGTCACATAGCGGAACAATTGCCAGCGGCTGGCGCCGTCGAGCGTGGCGGCCTCGTAGAGCGACTGCGGAATCGTCTGCAGGCCGGCAAGCAGCGTGATCGCCACGAAAGGAATGCCGCGCCAGACATTGGCGGCGATGACCGAAGCCCGCGCATTCTCGGGATCGCCGAGGAAGTTGATGCGATGGTCGATCAGGCCCATTTCCATAAGCGCCCAGGACAGGATCGAGAATTGCGAATCGTAGATCCACCAGAAGGCGATCGCCGACAGCACCGTCGGCACCACCCAGGGCAGCAGGACGATCGCGCGGAAGAACGACTTGAACGGCAGGTTCTGGTTGAGGATAAGCGCCAGCCACAGGCCGAGCACAAACTTCAGGACCGAGGCGCTGATCGTGTAGAGCAAGGTGTTAAAGACGGAGAGCCAGAAGACGGCGTCATCCCACAGATATTCGTAGTTCTCGATACCGATGAAGATGCCGGGGCGGCCGATGCGGGCATCGGTGAAGCCGAGCCAGACGCCGAGTCCGAGCGGATAGGTCAGGAAGACCAGCAGCAGCGCCGCCGCCGGCAGCATGAAGCCGAAGCCAAGCGCGTTATGACTTTCGGACACGAACGTCAGAATGCGCGACAGCGCCGACCGGCGTGGCTGAGCGGCAGCGGAGGTCACGGCCATGGGTCGGCTCCTCTAAGGTCTCATTGAACGGCCGGGCGGCCATGCGCGATTCGAAGCCGGGCAGCATGGCTGCCCGGCTTAACCCGGCTCAAACGCGATAGTAGCGGTTTGCGCGCTTCTCGGCTTCTTCCATCGCTTCTTGCGGCGTCGCTTGGCCTGTCACCGCCTTGGCGAACATGTCGACCAGCACATAATCGGCCATGGTCGCTGCCGAGGCATAGCCAAGCGGGCCGGCATAGCCGTTGGGCCGCAGCGTCGCCGAGGCCTTGGCGTAGGCGGCATTGTTCGGATCGGCCGTCCACACCGGGTTGTTGTCGAAGGCTTTGAGCGTCTGGCAGCAATAGCCTGCCGACGACGTGATCCACTGCGACATTTGCGGATCCTCGAACATGAACTGCAGGTAGGCCTTGGCGGCGTTGGGGTAGGGCGTGTAGTCGAAGATCACGGCCGTGGTCACCTGGAACAGCTCGACGGATTTCCCGACCGGGCCGATCGGCAGGTTGGTGGTGCGAATGTCCTTGGCTATTTCAGCCAGCTTCGGATCATTGTCCTTGTTGATCTTGGCCGTGTTGTACGCGGAAATCCCATTGGCGATGACACTGACTTCGCCGGCCAGGAAGGCGCGGTTGTTGTTGACGTCGAGCCAGCTTTCGGTGCCGGGAATGAAGGTCTTGTAGAGTTGCTGCGCGTATTCGATCGCCTTGAGCGTCTCCGGGCTGTTGATCGTTACCTTTCCGCTCTCGTCGACCATCTGGCCGCCGTGGCTCCACAGCAGCCAGTGAGCGTAGTTGTTGCCGTCGCCGACGCCGTGGCCGTGCGTGAAGCCGGCCGGATGTCCCTTCGCCTGCAGCGCCTTGCAAAGTTCGAGCAAGCCTTGAGTGTCCTTGGGAAACTCCGAAAAACCCGCTTCTTTCACCCAGCTCTCGCGGTAGACGATGGCATTGCCGATGGTGGCGAGAGGCAGGCCGAGGAATTTGCCTTGCCGCGTCGCATACTGGTGCGGTCCGTCGTACCAGCCGCCATATTTCGAGCCCAGATATTCACCCAATTCCGTCACGTCGTGCAGCTTGTCGGGATATTGATGCGGGTCGTCGAACCAGACCAACATGAGATCCGGGCCGGAGCCGACATTGGCGGCGACCGCCGCCTTGGGGCGGATGTCCTCCCAGCTTTCCTTGTCGACGCGAACCTCGACACCGGTCGCTTCGGTGAAGCGCTTGGTGTTGGCCAGCCATTGGTCCTCGTCGCCCTTCACGAAAGGCGACCAGCGCAACAGCCTTAGCTTGGCGCCGTCCTCGGGCTTGTATTTCAACCCCTCCTGGGCAAAGGCGGGAGAGCCGATGAGCCGGCTTCCCAAGGCTCCCGCCGCCGCACCGGCGGTGGTGCGGATCACGTCGCGTCTGGTGAATTTCATGCTCGCTTCCTCCTGCTTATTTTCATTGCCGTCCTACTGCTCGATGGGTGTTTCGAACCGCTGTCCGGTTTTGCCGTGAAAGAGATGGATGAGGCCAGGCTCGGCCGTAAGCCGGATGGTTTCGCCCGGCGTGAAGGAATGGCGTTCGCGGAAGTTGGCGACGATCTCCTCGCCGCCGGCGGTGCGGCCGATGAGCTGCACTTCGGACCCTGTCGGCTCGACCACCACGACGGTGACCGGGATGCCCTGATGGTCGGACAGCCGTAAATGCTCGGGCCGTATCCCCAGCACGACCGGCTCACCATTGCCGATGGAAAGTGCAGACGCCAACGGGACCGAAATCCCGCCGGCGCCGCGAAACGACGGCGAGCCGTCGCTTACGATCTCGCCCCTGAGCATATTCATGGCGGGCGAGCCGATAAAGCTGGCGACAAAGAGGTTGTTCGGCCGGTCGTAGAGTTCGAGCGGCGGCCCGATCTGCTCGACGATGCCGTCATGCATGACGACGATCTTGTCGGCCATGGTCATCGCCTCGATCTGGTCGTGGGTGACGTAGACCGTCGTCGTCTTCAGGCGCTGGTGCAGTTCCTTGATCTCGGCGCGCATCTGCACCCGGAGCTTGGCATCGAGATTCGACAGCGGCTCGTCGAACAGGAAGACCTGCGGATCGCGCACGATCGCCCGGCCCATGGCGACGCGCTGGCGCTGCCCGCCGGAAAGCTGGCGCGGATAGCGGTCGAGCAGCGGCACCAGTCCCAGGATTTCGGCCGCGCGCCGCACGCCGGCATCGCTCTCCGTCTTGGGAACGCCCTTGAGCATCAGCGAGAACGCCATGTTCTCGGCGACCGTCATATGCGGATAGAGCGCATAGTTCTGGAAGACCATGGCGACGTCGCGCTCCTTTGGCGCAACGTTGTTGACGACACGTTTGCCGATCGCGATCTGGCCGCGCGAGATCTTTTCCAGGCCGGCGATCATCCTGAGCAGGGTCGACTTTCCGCAACCCGAAGGACCGACCAGCGTGACGAACTCGCCGTCGTCTATGTCGACGCTGACCCCGTGCAGGACCTCGACGGTCCCAAATGATTTGTAGACATCGCCGATTGCGACAGACGCCATCGATCTCCTCCCGATTGATTCCTGCAACGACTTCGAAGGAAACCGCTTTCCTGCCTGGCCCGCGACGGCGCCCAGGCTCCTCCCCGGTCACGCGCGATGTGAGACGGTAGCGCTACCAAACCGACCTGTAAAGCACGCCGGCATCACCTGGATATCGGCGCACACTCTAATCCGAAACCTCGGTCTGCGGCCGGTCGCGGCCGTCGGCGAGCTCGTCGTGCCATTTGCCGTCGGCGTCCTCGTACTGGATGCCGTCGGTGTTGCCGGCGACCTGCTGTTCGGCCGAAGCGATCTCGGCGGCGCGTAACGCGTCCTGATGGGTGGGGAACGTTTCGGAGAATGTCGAGCCGACCTTGTAGGCCCAGCCTCCGTCATGCTCGACGATCTTGTAGGTCAGTTTCGCCATGAAACCCTCCGGTTGAAAGCCCGTTGCCTCAATGCAGCCTGTCGTCGGCCAGTCTGTCGTCTGGCAGCCTGTCATCTGCGACCAGCACGTCCGATTCCCTGGCGGCTTCGATCAGTGCCCGGCGCGCATCCGCCGTCGAACGATAACCTTCCAGCACTTTTAGGCAAGTGTCGAGGGCATCACGATGACGCGGCCCGCGGTTGAGTGGCCAGATCGTCATCAAGCACTCCGCCGCCTCCTGGGCGCTGCGGATCTGCCGATATTTGCCGACATGGCCGAGTTCGACCACGACCGGCTTTTCAAATGGCTTGCTGTCCATCATCGCCGCCAACGCGGAGCGGCCGATTTGGTTGCAACAGCTATTTTAGCTCAGGCGAAAATAGCTCAATAGCCGCAGTCGTTGCGCAGCCAGCGTGCATTCGCCCAGCCGGTGCGGCCGCCGAAATCGACCTTGTACCAGTTTCCGCGGCGGTCGAAGATCTCGGTTTGGTCGCCGTTGAACAATTGCCCGACCATGCGCGACGACGAGTTCGGCCGGGCCCGAACGGCGAGAAAGCCGCTTCCCGTCGCTAGATTGTAGTGCCTGGAAAGTCCGTGCACCGTGCCTTCGCAATATTGCGCCCCGGCCGGCGTCGGCGCGGCGAACGACAGCCCGGCCACAACCGCGGCGGCGGCCGCAATGGAAATCCCCCTGAACGACATGTCTCTGCTCCCCCAACCCGCCGCGCCCAGCCGCGGCCCCCGGCCACTCTACTCCGGCAGAGGATCCATGCGAAGCTGTGCTGGCCCGTCCAGCGAGACGAACCCGCCGTCAGTTCGCCGCCTTCATCCAGTGCTGCATCGTCGTCACCGAGCGGGCAAGCTGCGGCGCCGGGTGGATTTTTTCACCGAAGGTGGCCGCGGCGCGCCAGCCCCAGCGCGGATCGGCAAGAAAGGCGCGCGCCAGCGCCACCATGTCGGCGCGGCCGTCGGCGACGATCGCCTCGGCCTGTTTCGGATCGTCGATCAGGCCGACGGCCCGCGTCGGGATGCCGACGGCCTTGCGCACCGCTTCGGCCAGATGCACCTGGTAGCCGGGCCCGGAGGGCAGCTTCTGCAACGGTGAATTGCCGCCGCTCGAGCAGCAGAGATAGGCGACGCCGGCTTCCTTCAGCGCCTTTGCCACTTCGATCGCATCCTCGACCTCGAAGCCGCCATCGACCCATTCCTTGATCGACAGGCGCGCGCCCAGCATCAGTCTCGGCACCGCCTTCTTCACCGCCTTGGCGATCTCGACGGCGAAACGCATGCGGTTTTCCAGCGAGCCGCCCCAGCGGTCGGTGCGCCGGTTGGACAGCGGCGACAGGAACTGGAAGATCAGATAGCCATGCGCGGCATGCAGCTCGATGAAGTCGAAGCCGGCGCGCTCGGCCCGCCGTGCCGCTTCTGCGAAGCGTTCGATGATTTGCAGGATCTCGTCGTCCTCCAGCGCCCGCGGCACCTGCCAGCCGGTGTCGTAGGCGATCGCCGAGGCCGACACGATCGGCCACGGATCCTGATCGGCATGCAGCGGGCCGCCGCCCTCCCAGGGTTTCCGGTTCGAGGCCTTGCGCCCGGCATGGGCAAGCTGCGTACCGAATTTCGTGTCCGGTGCGGCGACACGCTTGGCTGCATCCAGCGTGCGTCGCGCGGCCGCCTCGTTGTCCTCGGAATAAAGGCCGAGACAGCCATGCGAGATGCGGCCGCGCCGTTCGACATCGGTCATCTCGACGGTGACCATGCCGGCGCCGGACATCGCCAGGTTCATCCAGTGATAGAGATGCCAGTCGCTGGCCGAGCCGTCCTCGGCCGAATACTGGCACATCGGCGCGACCGCGATGCGGTTGGGGAAGGTGAGGCCGTCGAGGGTGATCGGCTGGAAAAGCGATGAGGTCATAAAAAACTCCGGAGAGGGTTGCCGCTATTTAGGCAGCCGATTGTGCCAGCGCCAGACACGAGACGGTGAACCGGCGCACTAGGCATGTTTGAAATTCAGGTCAGGCCGGCATCACCTGAATATCAACATGCCTGGACCAATTGCTGACCCGATTGCACGAACCGCCGTTCGCGGCTACGCCTTGCCGCGGCAGCAGGGAGTCCACCATGGAAGATCGCATTCGCATCCGCTCCGAGGAAGTCCTTTCCGACGAATGGGCGGTTTTGAAAAAGACCGTCTTCGACTACCGCCGGCGCGACGGCAAATGGGAAACGCACACCCGCCAGACCTACGATCGCGGCGACGGCGCGGTGATCCTGCCTTTCGATCCGGAGCGTTCGACGGTGCTTCTGGTGCGGCAGTTCCGCTACCCGGCCTACGTAACCGGCCACAAGGAGCCGCTGATCGAGGCCTGCGCCGGCCTGCTCGACGAAGACGATCCCGAAACCTGCATCCGCAAGGAGGCCGAGGAGGAACTCGGCTACCGGCTGAAGCACGTGCAGCGGCTGTTTTCGCCCTATATGAGCCCCGGCAGCGTCACTGAGCGGCTCTGGTTCTTCGTCGCCCGCTATTCGCCCGCCGACCGCATTTCCGACGGCGGCGGCGCCCATGACGAAGGCGAGGACATCGAGGTTTTGGAAATGCCGCTCGACGAGGCGCTGGCCGGCATCCACGATGGTCGGATCATCGACGCCAAGACGATTATCCTGATCCAGCATTTGAAGCTGAACCCGATTGGTGGGTGAGCCCCGCAATAGGCCACGATGCCGCCAACGAACGATTCCGCACGGGCTGTGGAGGAATATTCCTCTATGTAGCGATACAGCGCACCCAACCGGTGCTCCGCTTGCGCGGAAAATACAACCCTGCGCGTCATTCCTTATTGGCATCGTCGCGCCGCGCGGCGGCGCGGTCGCGGATACGCAGCATCACCTGCTCGGCAGGGATGGCGCTGGACGGATTCGCCTTGTACTCGTCGTAGCTCTGGGCGACTTCCTCGCGCAGCCAGCGTTCAACGGCGGCGTCGCGGTCGAGCAGCGCGCGCACGCCCTCGCGCAGCACTTCGCTGGCGGAGGCGTAGGCGCCGGATTCGACCTTGCGCGCGACGGCCTCGGCCATGTCGCGCGGGAGGGTGATACTTATCGGCTGGGTGGTTCGCATGGGCGGACTCCTTTTCCACCATACAGCAGCCGATGTGACAAGATCATATCGAAATTGCTGGCGATGATGCGTGTGACCGATACCGCCGCCCTTGCCTGAGTGCGCTTTGGAAGCTGGCAAACGAACATGCGGACGCCGGAATACGCATATCGCAGATCCCGCATCGGCTCGCCGGCTCCTGGTCGAGAAATGGCATGTGGCAGCCTGTATGCGGCGAGTTCACGCTCTTGCTTAATGCATGTCGCGCAAAAGTGTGCAGCGGTTTTGCGATAACGATATGCATAAAAACAAGAACCTAAAGCGCGTCGCATGAGGCCGATCGAACGCGACACGCTTTAGGCCGCAATGGCGCCGATGTTGCTGGTGCGGACGACGGGAATCGAACCCGTACGATCAGAGATCGAGGGATATTAAGTCCCTTGCGAGGCTTGGTGTGGGCGACGGGATTTGAACCCGTAAGTGCTTGAAACACCGGCAGATTTTAAGTCTGCTGCGTATACCAGTTCCGCCACGCCCACTTCCCACATTGTGGGGAAATCCCACCGGTCTCCCACATGGCTTTCCCACACGGTCGGCTTAGGATTTGCCGTTCACTACCACGAGCCTCGGAGCCGCGCCACCTTCGAGGGCGGTCAGGTTGTCGAGCAAGTGATTGGGTGCGAGGTGGGCGTAGTTCAGGGTGGTCTGGATCGACTTGTGGCCCATCCAGATTTGGACGCGCCGGATGTCGATGCCACGGATGATCTGCCACGAGCAGCACGTATGCCGCGTTGTGTAGACCACGGTGTCGGACAGTCCTGGGATGTGTTCGCGGATGCTGCGCCACACCTCTATGACCTCCCACTTGCCGATGTCGCAGACGTCGCTGTGCTGCATCAGACGGTGGATGCCCTTGCGGTTCTGAGCCATCAGGCGACTGCCAGGAGATCGTAGTCGTGATGCGTTAATGGGGTTGGCTGGACTAGCTTTGAAGGCGATGTCCTAAACACCGTCCTCTCCTACTCCAATGCGGGCGCCTAGTTTCCCGCAAGTTGAGATCAGCAAGGCGCCTCGCAGCGCGCTTGAACGTGGTGTCCATGATGTTTTTCTGTGTTTTTGTGGGGGGCAGGCTTTTCTTGGCCACGACTTATGAATAGTAGAAGGTAACGAGCGCTATATTTCGGCGATCTCTAATATTACGAGTATATGATTTGTGGTGGTCAAGGTTCAAAAGAGGTTTTGCAGGAACATGGGAGGATAGACTGGACGGGATATTCTCATTGGAGATCGACTATGCTTGGAAATCCATTCTCGATGTTGGCTGCAATATGGGTGTTGTCGCCTATGAGATATCCAAGCTGAAACCCAGTTCGATCCATGGGATCGACGTTGCCAAGCCGCATATCGAGACTGCAAAGATGTTGTTGAGCGGCTCCCCGGTGCATGCCCGGTTCGATCGCCTGAATCTCGGCAGCCGGCGCCTCGGTAATATCCTTCTACCGAAATACGATATCGTCCTGCTGCTGGCCGTCTATCAGCACATGCAGCGCAACATCGGCCCGGACAAGGCACGAAGGGTGCTTTCCAATATTGTGAGGCGCACCTCGAACGTCGTTGCCCGCGTTCCGCCTGGAACGGATGGCGAATTTATCGAAACGCTTTCTGACGAGGGGTTCAAGGTTAAGAGCACTCACACATCACCTCTTGGCAGTCATGTGCTGGTGCTTGAGAAACCGCCTCACGCACCTCTAAGATTGTGCTGATTTAATTCGATTTCCTCTTCTGGAGCCACCCTTGGCGTAGTTGTCTAACTCGTCGTCGGTGCCGGCCTGCAGATTCATGTGGATTGGTTTGGCCATGAACGTCGGTTCTCCTTTTCCCACACGATTCCCACAACGGCGTGTTTCCCACAAAATCCGTTGCACGAGTGGTGAAATGAAAAACCCCGGCGCAAACCGGGGAATTACAAGCCTTGAGGGGTTAGTTGCGAGGGTGCAAAGGACTAGGACGGGATTTTAAGTTCCTTGCGTCTACCAATTCCGCCACATCCGCAGGCCAGTCCTTTTCAGATGCCGGGCAGGGGCCGTCAAGCCGTCTTTTGCCGTAGAGAAATCTGGAAGCTAGCGAGGCCGATCACCTACAGTTATACAAACAAAATCGTTTCACCTGGAAATGTTTTTAGCGGCAGCTTCCGCGGCTACCGCGAATGCGCGTCCCCCGTTCGCAGGATGCGTTCGGGCGCTCTGCCCTGATAGACTCCAATTGGCAAGTGGATCGGCGCGCCGATACTCGACGCCGTCCTCTACAGACACTGGGAGATTGTCATGCTCAAGCTTGCCTCTGCCCTGGCACTGCTGCTTGTTGGGACGGCGCCTCTGTTTGCCGATGAGATGCCGATGAACGCCAAAGACATCAAATGGGGTCCTGCTCCTGCTGTCATTCCCGCTGGCGCGGAAATGGCTGTTGTCGCTGGAGACCCCTCAAAGGACGGCGCCTTTGTGCTGCGGTTGAAGACACCCGCCGGCTACAAAATTGCCGCACATAATCATCCCACCACGGAATACGTAACGGTGCTTTCCGGCAACTTCCATATTGGAATGGGCGATAAGCTCGACGAGTCGAAAGGTGTCGAACTGACTGCTGGCGGCTTCGGCGTCGCGCCGGCCGGAATGAATCACTTCGCCTGGACGACAAGCGACACGATCATCCAGGTTCATGGCGAGGGGCCATTCAAGATCACCTACGTCAACCCGGCAGACGATCCGAGCAAGAAATGACAGTTCGGGATCGAATTGATTGAACCGGCTGAAGGCTCGGAACGAGTGCGTCGAACTCCGCGACCGTCGATTCAGAAGGATCCTCTAACCAGACGAAAGCTGATTGGCCGCAACGGAATCGCATTCCGCTTGGCCATTTTGCCGTGAATGGCGCCATAACAGAAAAACCCGCCTCGGGAGGCGGGTCGTTGGAGCCAATTGGCACCATATCCAAATTAGTAGCATAGCTGCCGGCACAAAGCAAGAACAAAGTTGCTGCGGCCGGCACAAAATGCCCTTGGCGATTGGCGAAGGCCATGGCGCATCGATCTCCCTCCTAGAGGGGGAGATGGCCGGCAGGCCAGAGGGGGTCGTCGCGCGTGGATAGGCGACCCCTCTGTCGCCTTCGGCGACATCTCCCCCTCGAGGGCAGGGCTATCGCAGATGGAACGCCGAGGCTTTCGCTCTACGACGTACCCCCACCCCTAACCCCTCCCCACAAGGGGGAGGGAGACTTC
>NZ_JAMYME010000044.1:0-48731 GCF_040318345.1 Mesorhizobium sp. M1169
CCTCCCCCCCGCCCCCCACCCTAACCGGCCCGTTGGTCCGGGCCGCCGGGGGGCTGTGGGTGCCCCCCAGGTTGGCTTTTTTCGGGTGGGGGGGGTTTTTGGCGCGCGGGCGGCGCGGGGCGGGCGCGGCGGCGACGGCAGCCGTCCTGCTGATTGCGCTCGGCGCCTTGATTGGCCACGCGGACGTCGCGCGTGCCGACGACGCCAAACCGGGAGATACGGAGGCGATCGGGGACATTTCAAAGACCCGGATCGCCTACGTGCTGACCGGCGAGCCGGGTGTCGATTCGATCAGCCGCGCCGGGCTCGAAGGCCTGACCCGCTTTCTTATCGAAAAAACCGCGCTCGAACCCGGAGCACCGGCCGGCGTCGACATCTCGAAGGACGAACTGTCCTTCTACCCGCTGATCTACTGGCCGATCGATCCCTCGGCCCCGACGCCGAGCGAGGCCGCCATCGCCCGCATCGACGCCTACATGCAGCAGGGCGGAACGGTCTTGTTCGACACCCGCGACCAGTTCGCCAATGGCATTGGTGCGGATTCGACCAGCCCGGCGACGGAGCGGCTGCGCGACATCCTCGGCAACCTCAACGTGCCACCGCTGGAGCCGGTGCCGTCGGACCACGTGCTGACCAAATCCTTCTATATCCTTCCGGAGTTTCCTGGCCGTTTTGCCGGCAGCCCGCTTTGGGTCGAGGCATCGCTCGAAGCCAGCAACACCGAGAACCGCCCGGTGCGCACCGGCGACGGCGTTTCTCCGATCATGATCACCGCCAATGATTTCGCCGGCGCTTGGGCCGTCGACGAGAATGGCGACCCGCTATTGCCGACGGTGCCTTCGGATCCGATGCAGCGCATCTATGCGCTGCGTGCCGGCGTCAACATTATGATGTACATGCTGACCGGCAACTACAAATCCGATCAGGTGCACGTCCCGGTGCTGCTCGAACGGCTGGGGCAATAGACCATGAACTGGTCGCTCGCCTTCGAACCGCTCATCACCTGGCCGCTGCTCGCCGTGGTTCTGGTGCCGCTGCTGCTGCTGTCCCTCGCCGGCCTTTGGTTTCGCCAGCGCGGCGCGGTCTTCCGCCTGGCAGCCCTGATTGCGCTGGCTGCGGCGCTGCTCAATCCGGTGTTCCTCGACGAAGAGCGCGAGCCGCTGAAAAGCATCGTCGCCGTCGTCGTCGATCGCAGCCAGAGCCAGGATATCGGCGACCGCACCAAGCAGACTGACGCGGCGTTGGCCGGGCTTCAGCAGCGTCTCGGCCGCTTCAAGCAGTTCGACGTCCGTGTCGTCGAAGCCGGCAAGTCCGAAGCCGCTGACGAGCGCACCGAGACGCGGTTGTTTTCCTCGCTCGAAAATGCTTTCCGCGACGTGCCGCCATCGCGCATCGGCGGCGCCATCATGATCACCGATGGCGAGGTGCATGACGCGCCGTCCGGCGCACCCGATTTCAATGCCCCGCTGCACGCGCTGATTACCGGCAACGAGCATGAAAAGGACCGTCGCATTCGCTTCGAGAATGCGCCGCGCTTCGGCCTCGTCGGCAAGCCGCTCGACATGACCTATCGCGTCATCGCCACCAACAACGAAACCGGCCCGGTCGATGTCCGCGTATCGGTCAATGGCGAGCAGGTATCGGTCGAGCACGCCAACATCGGCCAGGCGATGCCGCTGCAGGTGACCATTCCCAGCGCCGGGCGCAACATTGTCGAACTCGCCATCAACCACGAGCCGGGCGAACTCACCGACACCAACAACCGCGCCATCGCGCTGATCGACGGCATTCGCGAAAATCTGCGCGTATTGCTCGTTTCCGGCGAACCGCATGCGGGCGAGCGCACCTGGCGCAATTTGCTGAAATCCGACGCTTCGGTGGACCTCGTGCACTTCACTATCCTGCGCCCGCCGGAAAAGCAGGACGGCACGCCGATAAACGAATTGTCGCTGATCGCCTTCCCGACGCGCGAGTTGTTCGTCGAGAAGATCAAGGATTTCGACCTGATCATCTTCGACCGCTATCAGCACCGCGACGTACTGCCGATCCTCTATTACGACTATATCTCCGAATATGTCGAAAAGGGCGGCGCGCTGCTGATCGCGGCAGGCCCCGAATATGCCGGCGAAAGCTCGATCGCCCGCACGCCGCTGATGTCGGCGCTGCCGGCAATGCCGACCGGCGAGGTCATCGACAAGGCCTTCTATCCGCGCCTCACCGATACCGGCCAGCGTCATCCGGTAACGCGCGGGCTCGACGGCTCCGCGACCGAGCCGCCGCACTGGAGCCGCTGGTTCCGCACCATCGGCGTCGAGAACCCCGAGGGCGAGGTTGTGATGAAGGGCGCCGACAACCGGCCGCTGCTGCTGCTCGATCGCAAGGGCGAAGGCCGCGTCGGCATGCTTCTGTCCGACCAAGGCTGGCTGTGGGCGCGCGGCTTCGAGGGCGGCGGCCCCCATGTCCAGCTCTACCGGCGCATCGCCCACTGGCTGATGAAGGAGCCCGAACTCGAGGAAGAGCGGCTGACCGCCGACGGCCGCGGCATGGTGCTTGAAATCCGCCGCCAGACGATGAGCGACGACCCCGGCCCGGCGCAAGTCATCACGCCGTCCGGCAAGGCACTGATCGTCAGGCTCGAGAAATCCGAACCAGGCGTCTTCCTCGGCAGCGTCGAGACCAACGAAATCGGTCTCTATCAGGTCGGCAATGGCGACCTGACGGCATTGGCCCATGTCGGGCCGGTCAACGCCCCGGAATTCACCGACGTCGTCTCCACCGAGAACCGGCTGAAACCACCGGCTGAGGCAACCGGCGGCAGCGTTCGCCGGCTGGCGCCGGCCTCAGCACTTGGCACTCTCACCAGCACCGTCACGCTGCCATCCGTAGTCCCGGTCCGTTCCTCGGGCGCTGCCTCCGGCGATGATTGGATCGGCCTGCGCACCACCGACGACAGCGTACTCAAGGCCGTCTCGCGCGTGCCGCTGTTCGGCGGCTTCCTCGGCCTCGGCCTGCTGCTTCTGGCGATGGGCTCGATGTGGTACCGCGAAGGGCGGTAACGCGGTTTATCCTTCTCCCCTTGTGGGAGAAGGTTGATTGGCGCGCAGCGCCAAGACGGTTGAGGGGTGTTGGACGGAGTGCCGTCGTTGCCAAGCTGGAACACCCCTCATGCGACCGCGCTTCGCGCGGCCACCTTCTCCCACAAGGGGAGAAGGAAGAAAGCGAACCGCCCTACTCCTCCGGCTCCGTCGTGAACATCAGCGGGTAGCCCTTGGCCTTGCCGGCATCGGTTGCCCGCGCCGCCTTGGTCTCGGCGACATCCCTGGTGAAGACGGCGACAACGCAGACGCCGCGCCGGTGCGCGGTGATCATTATCCTATGCGCCTGGTCTTCGCTGAGCTTGAACTCGGACTTCAGCACCGTCACGACGAACTCGCGCGGCGTGAAATCGTCGTTGACCAGGATGACCTTGTAGAGCTTCGGCCGTTCGACCTTCGGCTTCGTGCTGGTACGGGGTTTTGTCGTGATTTCAGGCATTGGACCGGCAATTGCGTACGACAGCTTTGCGGTCATTTTGACATGGGCAAAAGCGGTCGTCCATTCAACCGCGCGCGATCGGCTTGCCGGCGAGCGCAGTTCACAAATCCGTGCCTATGTGGGAACTGCCGGCTGGCGTTCACCTGGGCGGTGTGGGCCGGGACTGGCCCTATTGTATGCACGCAACAAAAAAGACGACCGCTCCAGGCAAATCGCAACTGGAGCGGTCTTCTCATAGGGTAGAAAGATGTCGCTTGATCAGGCCTTCGGAGCTGCCTTGACCGCGTGCTTCTTGTGCTTCTTGACGGTCTTCTTGGCAGCGACCTTCTTCACGGCCTTGGCCGGCGCAGCGGTCGTCGTTGTCGTCGCAGCCGGGGTGGTGGTCGCGGCATTGGCGCTGCTGGCGCCGAGAACCGGCATCGAGACGGCCAGCGCGATGGCGAGACCGAGGGCGGAGAGGAGGGACTTTTTCATGGCTTCACTTCCTTTTTGTGCAGATCGGATTGAGTGTCACTGAACGGGATCGATCGGTGTCACTCCAAGCAGCTTCAAAGCGTTCGCGAGCATCCGGATTCCCTGTGCCTGTTTCTTGTTGGCGCAGAACCGGTTTCCCTTTCTTTGAAGTGCTTTCGCCGCGGTGACCTGCGTTGCCGCGGCATGGGTTTCGAGGGCTTCGTCAAACTGGCGGTTCAGATCGATGCAACGCTCGCTGCGGGTGGTCGCCACCTTTGCATCGGCCGCCTTTGCATTGGCCACCTTCGCATCGGCCAGTTTTGCATCGGCATGTTCGACCGCGACCGTGACGAGCGAAATGGAAAGCAACGCACCCATCAGACTGATCGAGAACCTTTGCATTGGTCTGTCCGTAATCCCGTAACGCGTGTCGCAGCCGATGACCTGACCGCCACGGCACCACTTATGCCTTTGATTTTTTTCGGCAGTTTTTCCGGATTGTAGAATTTTGTTTCTGGATTGTTTCTGGGCAGCCCGGATCGGGCCGCCGATCTCCACTGGCCAACTTATGGCCTGAATTCTATCGTCTGGCTGACAGCCGAAGCAGCGCTTGGGCGATCCACAAATGACAGGTTCCCTGTGAAATCCGACCCCCACATACTGATCGTCGACGACGACAAGGGCATTCGCGACCTGCTTCAGGAATTTTTCCAGAAGCGAGGGCTGCATACATCGGTCGCCGCCGACGGCACCGAGATGGAGACCATCCTACGCCGCGCCCAGGTCGACCTGATCGTCCTGGACGTCATGCTGCCCGGCAAGAGCGGGCTGGAGCTCTGCCGCGAGTTGCGCGCCAATTATTCGACGCCGATCATCATGCTGACCGCGGTTACCGAAACTACCGACCGCGTGGTTGGGCTGGAGATGGGTGCCGACGACTACGTGCCGAAACCCTTCGATCCGCGCGAGCTGCTCGCACGCATTCGTGCCGTCTTGAGACGCAATGGCGCCGCCGAACCGCGACGCGCGGCCTCGCGGCAGATCTACCATTTCGCCGGCTGGACGATGGACTGTTCGCGCCGCCGGCTGATGGCGCCCGGCGACGTCAGGATCGAGCTGACGATGGCCGAATTCAATCTACTGCAGACGTTCGTCAAGAGCGCGCAACGCGTACTGAGCCGCGAGCAGCTGATCGAGCTGTCCGGCGGCGACAGCGGCTACAGTTTCGACCGCAGCGTGGACATTCTGGTCAGCCGGCTGCGGCGCAAGATGGAGGATGACCCGAAAACGCCGAAGCTGATCTTGACTGTGCGCAGCGGCGGCTACCAGTTCCTGCCTGAGACGACCGCCGAATGAGACGTATTCTGCCGCAAACACTGCCGGTCTGGGTGCTGCTCATCGTCATAGCCGGCCTGCTGATCAGCCAGATCGCGACCCTCTACATCGTTTCGCGCGACCGTGCCGCCGCCAATGACGTCGTCGATCTCTATCGGCTGAACGACCGCGCCTTCTCGCTGGTACAGCTGATGCATGACGCCACCCCCGAACAGCGCAAGGCGACGGCCTCCGGCCTGTTCAACGCCACTTATGCGCTCACCGTTTCCAACACGCCCGCCGTTACTTCCTCGATAGCCGGCGACGACGAGCTGGCCGAATTGGAGGACATATTGGTCGGACGGCTATCGAAGTTCGGCATCACCGACGCGCGGGTCCGCCGCGACCCGGCAACGCACGAAGCCGACGCTCCCGGCGGGACGGTCGCCGGTCCCGATATCGGCCAGGTCGAGCGCGACCTGCTGGTGCTGGCGGCCGATTTCGCCCAGAGCGACAAGCTGACCGCTTCGCTTCGCTTTGCCGACGGCCAATGGCTGAACTTCACCGAGCCGAACACGCCGGCCGGGCCGATACTGAGCTTCGATAGCCTGCCACTCTATGCCTTGATCGCCGGGCTGGTGGTGGCTTCCTCGATCTGGTCGCTGCGCCGGCTGACGGCGCCTTACCGGATGATGGAGACCGCGGTGAAGCGGATCGGCGAGGACCTGAAGAGCCCGCCGATCGCCGAGAGCGGCAGCCGCGAGGTGCGTACCGCGGCAAAGGCGGTCAATGCCATGCAGGCAAGACTGCGCGCCTACGTCGAGGACCGCGAGCATCTTGCCGCCGCACTGGCGCACGACCTGCGCACGCCGCTGACCAGGATGCGGCTGCGCCTCGAACTGCTGAGGAATTCGTCCGTGCGCGCCGCACTGGCGCACGACCTCGCCGACATCGAAGGCATTGCCAGCTCGGTTATCGACTTCGCCACTTTCGAGGTGACCGAGGAGAAGAGCGAGAGGATCGATTTCTGGTCGCTGGTAGAATCGATCGCCGACGGCTTCGACGAGGTCTCCTTCGACAATGAGGACGCGCGCTCGCGCGGCCTGATCTGCGTCGCGCAGCCGGTCGCGCTACGGCGCTGTGTCACCAACCTCGTCCAGAACGCGGTGAACTATGGCAAGAGGGCGCATCTCAGCCTGCGTCAATCAGGCAAGACAATCACGCTGGCGATCCATGACGAGGGTCCGGGCATCCCGCAAGCCGAGCTCGACGCCGTGTTCGGCTCGTTCGTGCGCCTGGAACAGTCGCGCAGCCGTCAGACCGGCGGCCTCGGCCTCGGCTTGACCATCGCCCGCAACATCGCCCGTAGCGCCGGCGGCGAAGTCAGCCTGTCCAACCATCCCGATGGCGGCCTGATGACGGAGCTGCGCCTGCCGCTGGCGGTTTAGCTTGCGTATCGGGCTAAGCCGGCGTTCCTTCGCGCCCCCTCTGTTCTGCTGGACACCTCCTCCACAGGTGGGGAGATTGGCCGTCATCGCCGATTTCGCCAATTACAAACGTTGGAATGTGAGAGCCGTCCGCGAAGCCGCCGATCTCCCCCCAAGTGGGAGAGATGTCCGACAGGACAGAGGGGGCGCGACAGAACTCGGCGTTTGGTCTTGGTTCTCTCCCCAAGGAGAAAAACTATCTTCGCAGCACCGCGCTCAACACATCCCTGACGCCGATGGCGCCGACGAAGCGCGACTGCTCGTCGAATAGCGCGACGGGTGCGGTCTGCGAGCGATGCATGGCCAGCATCACGGTCTTCAGCGAGGTGCCGGGATTGGCCCAGAATACCTGAGCCGTCTCCTCCGGCTGGGCTTCGACATCGGCGCAGGACACCCAGACCGCCGGCTTGCCGTCGCGCTCGGCCGCCGCCACCAGCCCATGCTCGTCGATCTTGAAACGCGTCGTCCTGCGCCGGTCGAGCCACACCCAGCCGTTCTCGCCATGTTCGAGGTCGCGTCGGTCGCGCATGACGTTCCACGCGGTCAGCACCGAGAGCGGGTTCACATTGGCGATGAAGTCGCGGACATAGTCGTTGGCGGGCCGCAGCACGATGTCTTCCGGCGCGCCTGTTTGCACGATGCGCCCGCCTTCCATGATGGTGATATGGGTGCCGATCTTCAGCGCCTCCTCGAGGTCGTGGCTGACGAAGATGATGGTCTTCTTCAGCTCGGCCTGGAGCTGCAGCAACTCGTCCTGCAGCTTGGTCCGGATCAGCGGATCGAGCGCCGAGAACGGCTCGTCCATGAGCAGGATCGGCGCCTCGGTGGCAAAGGCGCGCGCCAGGCCGACGCGCTGCTGCATGCCGCCGGACAGCTCATGCGCATATTTCTTCGACCACTGGTCGAGATGAACCAGCTTCAGTTGCCTGTTCACCCGCTCCTTGCGCTCGGCTTCGGGTACGCCGGCGAGCTCGAGGCCAAGGCCGACATTCTCCTCCACCGTGCGCCACGGCAGCAGGCCGAACTGCTGGAACACCATCGCCACCTGTTTCTGCCGCAGCCGCCGAAGCGTCGCCTCGTCGCAGGTGACGACGTCGACCGTGCCGTCGCCATCCTTGACCAGCACCTGGCCGCGCGAGACGACGTTCAGCCGGTTGACGGCTCTGAGCAGCGTCGATTTGCCGGAGCCGGAAAGCCCCATCAGCACCGAGATCTCGCCCTCGTTCACGGTGAGGCTGGCGCCGGCGCAGCCCAGTACGTTGCCGGTTTTTTCGAGGATCTCGGCTCGGGTGGCACCACTGTCGATCAGCGCCAGCGAGCCTGCCTGGTCGGCGCCGAAGACGATGTCGACATTCCTGAAATCGACGGCGACGGTCATTTCTTGCCTCCCACGCCGATGCGCGTCATCCGGTCGAGCACGATGGCGAGCACGACGATGGCGAGCCCTGCCTCAAGCCCGAGGTCGATCCTGCGCGAACCGAGCGCCCGGTTGATTTCCGTACCGAGGCCGCCGGCGCCGATCAGGGCGGCGAACACCACCATCGACAGCGACAGCATGATCGACTGGGTCAGCCCAGCCATGATGGTCGGCAGCGCTGAAGGCAGCTCGACCTTCCACAGCAGCTGGCGCTTGGTGGCGCCGAATGCCTCGCCCGCCTCGACGATCGATTTCGGCACCGAGGTGACGCCGAGATGGGTGAGCCGAACCGAGGTCGGGATGACGAAGATGATGGTGACGATCAGGCCGGGCGCGTTGCCGAGGCCGAACAGGGTCAGCACCGGGATCAGGTAGACGAAGGTCGGCAATGTCTGCATCAGGTCGAGCACCGGCAGCATGACGCGATACACCTTCGGCTTGTGCGCGGCCCAGATGCCGAGCGGCACGCCGATGGCCATCGACACGGCGGCGGCGGCGACCACCAGCACCAGCGTCTCCACCGTCTGCTTCCACAGGTTCTGGTTGAGGATGAACAGCAATCCGATGAATACCGCCAAAGCCAGGCCTTTCGAGCGCTGCAGGAAATAGGCGAGCAGAGCGATCAGCGCGATCAGCAGAACCGGCGGCAGCAACAGCAGCCCGTCGACGATGCCGTCGAGCAGGAAGTTGAGGCTGTTGGAAAAAGCCCTGAAGATGGTGTCGAAATTGTCGGTGAGAAAGCCGAAAAACGCCTTCCCCCATGCCCCGATGGGAATCTTGTAACTGACCAGGAATTTGGAGATCGGATCCATCTAGCCCCTCTTCTGCCGGCGCCGTCCTTCGCCGGACGGTCATCTTGTCACAGGATACGAAAAAGGGCAGCCATTTCTACCGTGGCTGCCCCTTGTCTCGTCATGCCAGATGGTCGGGTCAGCTTCCGAGCGCCGTTTTCACCGCAGCCGCCGCATCGCCGCCGTCGAAGGTGGTGACGCCGGCGATCCAGGGAGCGACCGCGTCCGGGTGCTTCTTCAGCCAGTCGGTCGCGACCGTATTGGCATCGCCGCCCTTCAGGATCGCGTCCATCATCTCGCCTTCCATGTCGAGGTTGAACTTCAGATTGGCGATGAACTTGCCGGCGTTCGGGCATTCGCTCATGTAGCCCTTGCGTACATTGGTATGCACGGTGGCAGCACCAAAGCCGCTATCTCCCATCCCCTCGAGGTAGGTGATCTTCATGGCGCCCATCACCGGATGCGGCGTCCAGCCGAGGAAGGCGATCCATTCATTGTTCTTCATCGACTGCTCGGCCTGGGTGAGCATGCCGGCCTCGGAAGATTCGACCAGTTCGAAGCCTTCGAGATTGGTCTTCGGATCCTTGATCATGTCGAGGATGATGCGGTTGCCGTCATTGCCGGCCTCGATGCCGTAGATCTTGCCGTCGAACTTGTCCTTGAACTTGCCGAGATCGGTCAGCGTCTTGACACCGGCATCGGCGACATAGGTCGGAACGACGATGCCGTAGCCGGCACCGCTGAGATTTTCGCTGACGGTCTCGACCGAGCCTTCGGCGGCATAGTCCTTGATGTCGTTGGTCATCGACGGCATCCAGTTTCCGAGGAACACGTCAAGGTCTTTGTTCTTCAGCGACGCATAGGTCACCGGCACCGAAAGCTGGATCACCTGCGGCTCGTAGCCGAGCGCCGTGAGCAGCACCGAAGCGACGCCGGTGGTCGCCTGGATGTCGGTCCAGCCGACATCGGACAGCCGCACCGTCTTGCAGCTTTCCGGATCGCCGGCGAAGGCCCCAGTCGTGGATAGAAAAGCCGCCAGGCCGAGGCCGGCGACGAATGAACTCATACGCGACATGAAAATTCTCCCATTTCAGTTCTCGGTGAAGCGAAGCGACGGTTTATCTCCGCCTTTGTTCCGTCAGCCAAACATCATTCTGCTGCGGTTTCAAGCACTAAGGCAATCACGAACAACGGCGCAGGCTGGCCGATCAGCGACACGCCCGCCGCTTTCCGGATGGAAGTCGTCTTTTCCCGGTGGAATGTAGGCGCTCCCCCTCCCCGCTTTGTTGCAACTCGGCTTAAAAGGACGGTATGGCCAAGCTGTACTTCCATTATGCGACGATGAATGCCGGCAAGACGACGATGCTGTTGCAGGCCTCGTACAATTACCGCGAGCGCGGCATGACGACGATGCTGTTCATCGCCGGCCACTACCGCAAGGGCGATACCGGGCTGATCTCGTCGCGCATCGGCCTGGAGACGGAAGCCGAGATGTTCCGCGACGGCGACGACCTGTTCGCCCGGGTCGCCGAGCATCACGACCACGCCACGGTCCATTGCGTCTTCATCGATGAGGCGCAGTTCCTCGAAGAGGAGCAAGTCTGGCAACTCGCCCGCATCGCCGACCGGCTGAACATCCCGGTCATGTGCTACGGCCTGCGCACCGATTTCCAGGGCAAGCTGTTTTCCGGATCGCGCACCCTGCTGGCAATCGCCGACGACCTGCGCGAGGTGCGCACCATCTGCCGTTGCGGCCGCAAGGCGACGATGGTGGTGCGCCTCGGCGCCGACGGCAAGGTGGCGAAACAGGGCGAACAGGTGGCGATCGGCAAGGATGTCTATGTCTCGCTCTGCCGCCGCCATTGGGAAGAGGAAATGGGCCGCGCCGTGCCCGACGATTTCATCGGCTTCACCAGAACCTGACCAGCGCTATTGCCTTCATCCGACCTCCCGGCCGACATTCGTTCGCCAATCGCGCCATCGTGTGGCGCTTGTTTAAGGCCTGCTTCCTATTTCAGAACCTCTCAGCCAGAGCCGTCGGGGAGTTCCCATGCTTCGAGCCATTTCGTCTGCCGCTGCTTTCCTCATCGCCGGCGCTCTTGCCGCGCATGCCGACGGCGATGCCGCTCTCGGCAAGAAAGTCTTCAACAGATGCGTGGCCTGTCATGAGGCAACGAGCGACCACGACAAGGTCGGCCCGCATCTGCTGGGTGTCGTCGGCCGCACCGCCGGCACCGCGGACAGTTATCTCAGCCGCTACTCGCAGGGGATGAAGGACGCCGGCGCCGCCGGCCTGGTCTGGGACGAAGCAATCCTCGCCGAATACCTGCGCGCGCCGCGGCAGAAGGTCCCCGGCAACAAAATGGCCTTCTCCGGCCTGACCAGCGACGACGACATCGCCAATGTCATCGCCTACCTCAAGGCCGATCCCAAGCCCTGAGCGTCGCTCCCCGACCTAAAGTCCAGCCGCGGTTGAAGCGGTGTCTGACCGGACGGCGGTTACACCGTAATCATTGCCTGACTATCCTGCGGTCGGCCTCCTGAAATTCTTTTGTTTTCCTGTAATCCCATGTCTTCCGTCTTTCATTCGCCAAACCCGGCACATATATTCGCGGCGGTTTGCGAAACGAAACCGATGCCGAAGCGGGAGGCCCCAATGGCGACATTGCAGAATTTCGACGCCGAGATTGCCAAGACCAAGCAGGTCGTTGAGGACATGCGCACCAAGATCGAGCAGTCCGGTACTGTGCTCGACACGCTCGCCACCGCCGACAAGAAGATCGGCGACGCCAATTTCGACATCGAGAATGCCCGCATCGAGGACGTGCTGAAGCAGCAGAAGGTGATGGAAGGCAATATCGCCGACCTGATTATCGGCCTCGAGGACGCCACCAACGTCTTCGGCGCCGAATTCGAGAGCATGAAGAACTACACCGGCTGGGAAAATTTCGTCGGTGTCTTCTCCAGCCAGCGCAAGCAGCGCCTGCGCACCGACCGCGTCCGCAACATGTCGCTGGCCGGCAATCTGCAGGAGCTGCTGGCGAAATCCGACAGCATCGTCGGCATCCTCAAGGCGCAGAAGCAGGTTCTCGACACGCGCTACAAGACCTCCGAGGCCAGCCTGTCGCAGGTGATCGAGCGCCGCAAGACCACCATGTCCAATCTCGAGACCGTGCAGAAACGCATCGAAGAACTCAACCCGATGCTGCTCGACATCGAGAACAAGATCGCCGCCTCGACCAGCCAGAAGGAGCGCACGCAGCTTGAAGGCGAACGCTCGAAACTGGCCACGGAATACAACGAAAAGCAGGCCAAGGAGCAGGAATTGCTGGCCGAAAGCCAGACGCTGGAGCGCTACACCTCGATGTTCCAGACCTTCGTCGATTCCCTCAACAACCAGATCGCGGCGCAATCGACGCTGATCAACAAACTGACCATCGATACCGAGCAGCGCATCGTTCTGTACAAGGCGCTGGAAGATTCGCTGAAGACCGCCGCCCAACAGGATGTCGCCCACAAGATCAACACGCTGGGCAGCCAGGTCGACAATACCGCCGAAGAGACCATGGCCGGCATTGGTGCCGCCTCGCAAAAGCACATCGGCGATCTGCTTGAAATGCACGAGAAAAACATGGTCGCCACCGCCGACATCCAGCGCCGCAAGAAGCTCGCCGACGATGCCTTCGCCCGCCGCTTCGACGATGTGATGAAGAAGCACAATTCGGCAAATTACGTGCAGTCGTAATTGCTGCACGTGCACTGCTCCCAAGGGCTGGCAGCATGACCCCCGAAAACGAAGCTGCGGCGCGTTATTTCTCGGCGATCGCGGCGGCACTTGGCGGCCTCGAAGTGTTCATGCGCGACGATCGCTCGCCGCTCTACCGGCACGGCATCGTCGCCAAGGTCGTCGCCGAATATATTGCGCGGCTCGACAAGTCGTTCTCGTGCTGGCGCAACCGGCTGGGCTTCACCGAGACGTTCCGCATCTCGCGCGCCGAAAGCGGTTTTCCGGTCTTCCAGAACCTGCTCGAGTTGGAGAACGACCGGCTCCAGGCCGATGCGCGACTCGCCAACCTTCCGCTGGCCGATGAGCTGCGCGAGGAAATGGCGGACTTCATCCTGCGCCACAAGGAATTTCCCGAAGCACTGCAGAAGTCGATGGCCGAGCGGCTTTACCTCGAGGACGTCAAGAGCGAGACTACCTTCGGCCCGTTCACGCTGGCCCAGACGGTCAAGGTGTCGGTCAATCCGAAGACGTTGCGCCCCTATTATCTGGTCCACTGGGCCTGCTTCGACGGCAGCGCCAACCTGCCGCTTGTCTATATGGTGACGGTCGAGGATTCCTCGGACGACATGATCCGGCAGCTTGTCGACTCCAGCGGCAAACTTAATGAGAGGATCGACATTCCGCTGCCGGTCGACGGCTTGCTCAATCCCGAGCTTGCCCACCGTTTCGACGATTTCACCGAAAAGAATTCCGCCTACGCGCTGTCGCCGGCGACCATCGCGGTCAACCTCGACAAGGATTTCGAGCCGCTGCATCCCAAGCAACTGCGTCGCGTCGTGCTCGGCCCGTTCTATTCTGCAGGGATTACCGACAACAATTCGACGGTGAGCGAAGTGCTGGCCAAGGTGCGCAAGCCGGAAAACGCCTGGCTGCTGACCTGGACCATCCAGGAGGTCTTTTCCAAGGCCGAAAAGCCAGGCCGCAAGGGGCTGTTTTCGAGCGAAAAGACGACACAGGAATTCTTCATCAATACCGACGATCTCGAGGCCGCGCGGCAAGGCGTGTCGAGCTATGAGAACCATGCGCTGATTCCGCACGAGGCCTATCAGGCGCTCTATGCCGCCGGCGAGGCGCAGAAGATCTTTTCGGGCTACAAGGTCCACATCCTGTCCAAAGGGCAGGTCATCAGCGACGTCTGACCGTCAAATCGCGGAGCATCCTCCATGGACACCGGCCTGACCACCATCCCGGAAGCGGCAATTGAAAAGCACCGTGCCACTGCGCAAAGTTTCATCACTCGCATCGTCGTGCTGGAGGACCCATCGCGCGAGTCCGGCACCGCGCTTGCCGGCACCAACCGCCGCTTCGTCTCTACCGTCTCGGTCGGCTCGGTGCGCCGCACGCGCGAGGTCGAGCTCTCCAAAACCGTCGCCGCCGTCCATTCCGACGACCAGTTGCTGACCATCCCGCAGCACACGCTGTTGTTTCGCGCCCGGCGCGGCACAGCGATAGCGCTGGCCATATCGGATGTCTTCGCCGAGGGCTCGGACCTCGAAAGTCTGCAGGCGAAAAACGCCCGCTCGCCGCTCGAAGGCGATGAAGCTGCCACCTTCAAGAAGCTGCTGTCGGCCTCTGCCTACATCTCCGCCTTCAGCCTTGCCTCCTATTTGTTCCAGCTGATCGACAGCGACGGCGAGGCGCCGAACGACACGCCCGAGCCGGACTTTCTGTTCGACACGCCACAGGATGCGGTGAAGTCGATCGTGGCCGGGCTCGACAGGGCGATAGCAGGTTCGAAGGACGATGCCGACCTGATGACCCGCGCCCGCGCCTTTGCCCGCGTCGCCATCGACGGGCTGTTGGCGCGAAAGGGCCGCTTCGACGGCATCGGTCCGTTCGAGAACGCGCATATCCGCATCGACGTCGACGATTTTACCCTTGACGGCTTCGACGTCGCGCCGGGTAAGCGGGCAAAGCCGCTGGTGATGACCTTCAAAAAACCGGAAGAGGTCGTCGGCAACCACATCGCCAAATACCAGTCAGTCAAGCTTGCCAAGATGCTGATGGCCTACGACTTCGAGCGCGAGCTGAACCCGTTCGTCGAGCTCGGCGGCTTCCTGTTCACCTTTATCGGCGATGGCGCGCCCGGCACCGGCAAGACAACCTTGATCCAGATGATCGCCGGTCTTCTCAATGGTTATTGCCAGGTCGCCGGCTATCCCTTCGCTTACGAGAATTTCGGCGTCGACCAGATCTCCTCCTACCAGGGCAAGTCGGGCCAGAACTGCCGACAGTTCATCAACAATGTGCTGAACCCGCGCGTCATCGGCTTCGGCACCATCGACGATATCGACCAGGTGGCGGCACGCCGGTCCGACGACCGCGCCTCGGCCGGCCAGCAGGAAATCACCGGCGTCCTGATGGACGCCTTTGGAGGTGCGGCGACCGTGGTGCGCGGCAATTGCTCGTTCGGCATGTTTTCCAACTATCCCGAGAACGTCGACGACGCATTGCGCCAGCGCGCCGGCGCGCGCTGGCTGGTCGATGGCCCGCAGAGCCGCGACGACTACATCGACATCTTCGTTCTGCTCGCCGGCAAGAACCACAAGATCCCGCTCGGCGAGCACAAGCTCTACGCTGCCCAGGAAATCCAGCGCGCGGTGATGGAAGCCTACGAGGAGCATGAAAAGCCGCAGGAAGACGGGCTGATAAAGGTCTATGAGCGCTACATGAAGGAAAACGGCGCGCCGAAGACGATGGCTGACATCGGCACCTATCTGCACTTGATCAAGGATGCCGAGCCGCGCTTTACCGGCCGCGCCATCAAGAACGTTACCGATGCCATCAAGATGCGCGCCATGGACATCGAATTGCCGGACGAGTGGTTCGAAAAGCCGGAAGCCTTCATGCACAAGGGTTACGACGACAAGAAAGCGATGATCGAGGAGCTGCGCGGGCCATTCTCGATGGACATGGTCATGCAGGAGATCAACCGCTATGCGGATTCCGAATTCCGCTATTCCGACAAGTCCGATGATGCGGCGGTGACCAAGATGATCCGCGACACCCGTCTGCGGGAGCGTGCCGTCCGCGAGATCGAGGGGTTGAAGAAAAAGGGGCTGTGGAATGCGTGAGATGCGCCGACGCCACCTTCTCCCCTTGTGGGAGAAGGTGGCGTCGAAGGCGACGGATGAGGGGTATTCGTCAAGCTGGAACACCCCTCATCCGACCGAGCTTCGCTCGGCCACCTTCTCCCACGAGGGGAGAAGGAGCGTTCGCGCCCCGCATCCGCCCTTCGGGCACCGTCTCCCCGTGAACGCGGAGAAGGAATAATGGCCAAGAAACCCGATCTGTTGCGCGACAACGAGCTGATCTACGGCCGGCTGCTGACGATCGACGAGCCGCACCTGATCCAGCGCTACAACAAGGCGATGGTCGCGTTCGGCTTGAAGCCGACCAAGTTGAAAAGCTTCGAGATCGACCGCACTGGCTTCTCGCCGCAGGTCGCCGAGGAATGCGGCGACTACAGCTACCTCGATCCGAACGAGGTCAACCGCCGCTTCATCATCCTGACGCCGTCGCAGATCGACCTGCCGGTGGTGCACACGGCGTTCTCCAACACCTCGCTGCTGATGTACGAGTTCATGTCCAAGAACCAGCGCGCCGTCGATGCGCTGACGATCAAGGACGTCATCTACGGCGAGATCGAGGATTCGGTCCCCAAGGTCGACGACATCGAGGACCTGCTGTCGATCAACCAGGTCGAGTTCAAGGTGCTGTCGGCCGAGGATGTGCTCGGCAAGGCCGCCGAGCTCGGCAAGCTGGTCGACCGGCTGAAGCAGGAGCCGGATGCCTGGCGCGACAACGCCATGCTGGCCCACATGGTCGAGCTGGCGAAGGTCTGCGGTGACATCCGCGAGAATGCGCTGGTGCCGGACCAGGTGATCTTCCGTCACAATGCCTATTGGACCAGCCATTTCGGCGGGCTCTATGTGTTCGTCGATCCCGACGTGACGACGGTGATCAGCGACCCCGCAGCGCCCGGTTTCCGCCGCTCGCGGCCGTGGCAGGTGAGTTACCTTTCGATCCACGATGCCGACAAGGTGTTCAAGTTCCTCGCCTCGACCGGCCGCATCGAGCTGCCGCGCGCCTCATGGATCGAAACCTCCGGTTATCTCGAGCATCGCGCCGAAATGGTGGTGCGCGCGCTGATCCGCGACGCCGATCCCGACCGCAATCTGACCGACATCGACAAGGTCTGGCTGCAGACCTGGATCCACGGCCATACCGATCTGATCACCAGGGACGGCAATTTTCCCTTCCTCAACGCCGCCAAGCGCGAGATCGCCCAGCTCGGCCATCTCAAGATCGAGGACGTGTTCCCGCAGCAGCGCTTCCTGGTCATCCGCGCCAAGCCGGACCATGCCGACGCCTGGCTGACCAACCAGCTGATCTCGGACTTCGTGCCGCAGGACTTCGTTTCGCGTTACGTCTTCAACAAGCCGGGCTTCTACAGGGACTATGAGGGCTTCAGCGACGCCTGGCGATCGCATGTTGTGGACGTTCTGAAAACCACATATCTGAAGGACAAGGTGGCGTTTCGCACGCGCCTCTACGGCTTGACTGACTGAGGGGTGACATCGCCATGCTTGATCCGATCGTGAGTTTCTTCACCCGGATTTTCCAGTGGATTGGCCGCGGCATCGGCCTGCTCATCGGCGCGATCCTGTGGCCGTTCCTGTGGGCGGGGCGCTGGTACACGCAACGCGGCTGGATCCTGAAGGCGGTGCTCGGCCTGGCTGTGCTCGTGCTGATCGGTCTCTATGTCAACTTCTTCTACGCCACCCAGTGGTGGAACAATTTCGACCCGAATTACGTCGACAAATACACGTTCGAAAAACGCAACAGCTCCGCCGGTGAACAGGTTTCCGCCGGCGCCGGCACCGACACGGCCAAGACCTGCGGAAATTCAGCCATTGCCCAGGTTGCGGCCGACCTGACCGACTTCAACGTCAACCAGAATGCCTGGGTGTCGTCGATGATTCTTTACAAGCTCGGCCTGTTCGGCATCGACTGGGATCACACGCCGTTCATGGACAACAAGGCTTCGTTCCAGCGCGGCATCAACCAGGCGGTGCGGCGCACGGCGACCGAGCTTGCCGATAATCTCGGCCGCGTCCGCACCACCTCGCAGATCGACGCCGACCTGCAGGATGCCCGCGGCAATCTGCAGTTCGACGAGGAAACCTGGTATTTCGGCTTGAACCCGTTCGGCCCCAAGACGCCGACGCCGAGCTACTATCGTGACGCGGTGCGCAAGCTGCGTTCCTTCAACGCCCGCCTCGCAGCCTGCCAGGCGACGTTCGATGCCCGCGCTGACAATCTCAAGCAGTATATCGACCGCATCTCGTCCGACATCGGTTCGACCTCGGCGATCCTCAAGGAGCGTGCCGAAAACCACAATAATGGCTGGTTCGACACTCGCGCCGACGACCGCTTCTGGTTCGCCTATGGCCAGCTCTATGCCTATTACGGGCTGATGAAGGGCGCACAGGCCGACTTCGAGGACGTCATCAAGGAAAAGCACCTGCAGAACCTGTGGGATACGATGGACGCGCAGTTCGTCTCGGCACTGCGCATCCAGCCCTTCATCATCGCCAATGGCCGCGAGGACGGCTGGCTGTTGCCGACACATCTGACGACGATGGGTTTTTACATACTCAGGGTGCGCTCGAACATGGTCGAGATCAGCAACGTGCTGACGCAGTAGCGGATCGTCCCGCACAGCCGGCGCTGGTGAATTTGCGCCGTTGCTTCTGTCGCTTTTCGCGTATTACGCGGCTGTTTTGAGACGGCGGAACCGCGCCTGCTCTGGCTTCTATACGGCGCGGCAACCGGCGCGAAAAGAACCTGTAGCAGGGCAGCCGGCCGCAGAGGCATTTTCTTCGTAGGAAACATAGTTGCATGAAAGTTGACGCCGCGGCAGCGACAGGGGTAGAACATGCCCGCGCCTGCAATGCCGGGCTATTCTTGCGACCACACTAGTCAAATCCGTCCAATTCAGAGGGAAGTCGTCCATGGCCGAAGTGAAGTCCGACATCGAGATCGCGCGCGGCGCCAGGAAGAAGCAGATCCAGGAGATCGGCCAGAAGATCGGCATTCCGAGCGAACATCTTCTGCCCTACGGCCACGACAAGGCGAAGATCTCGGCCGAGTTCATCAAGTCGGTGAAGGGCAACAAGGATGGCAAGCTGATCCTCGTCACCGCCATCAACCCGACACCGGCCGGCGAAGGCAAGACGACGACGACGGTGGGCTTGGGCGATGGCCTCAACCGCCTCGGCAAGAAGGCCATCGTCTGCATCCGTGAGGCTTCGCTCGGACCGAATTTCGGCGTCAAAGGCGGTGCCGCCGGCGGTGGCTACGCGCAGGTCGTGCCGATGGAGGACATGAACCTCCACTTCACCGGCGATTTCCACGCCATCACCACCGCCCATAATCTGCTGTCGGCGCTGATCGACAACCACATCTACTGGGGCAACGAGCTCGGCATCGACACCCGCCGCGTCGTCTGGCGCCGCGTCATGGACATGAACGACCGGTCGCTGCGCGAGATCATCTGTTCGCTCGGCGGCGTCGCCAACGGTTTCCCGCGCGAGGCCGGTTTCGACATCACAGTCGCCTCGGAAGTCATGGCCATCCTGTGCCTGTCGACCGACCTGAAGGATCTGGAAAAGCGCCTCGGCGACATCATCGTCGCCTATCGTCGCGACAAGTCGGCCGTCTATGCCCGCGACCTCAAGGCCGACGGCGCCATGGCCGTACTCTTGAAGGACGCCATGCAGCCCAATCTCGTGCAGACGCTGGAGAACAACCCGGCCTTCGTGCATGGCGGCCCCTTCGCCAACATCGCGCATGGCTGCAACTCCGTCGTTGCCACGACGACGGCGCTGAAGCTTGCCGACTACGTCGTCACCGAAGCCGGTTTCGGCGCCGATCTCGGTGCCGAAAAGTTCTTCGACATCAAATGCCGCAAGGCCGGCCTGAGGCCCGCCGCGGCGGTCATCGTCGCCACGGTTCGCGCCATGAAGATGAATGGCGGCGTCAAGAAGGAGGACCTCGGCAAGGAGAACGTCGAGGCGGTCAAGAAGGGATGTGCGAATCTCGGCCGCCACATCGAGAACATCCGCCAGTTCGGTGTGCCGGCTGTGGTCGCCATCAACCATTTCTACTCCGACACAGAGGCCGAGATCCAGGCGATGAAGGATTACGTCGCCTCGATGGGCGAAGAGGCGATCCTGTGCAAGCACTGGGCCCAGGGATCGGCCGGTATCGAGGAACTGGCCAAAAGAGTCGTGGCGTTGGCCGAATCCGGCGCGTCGCAATTTGCCCCGCTGTATCCCGACGCCATGCCGCTGTTCGAGAAGATCAACACCATCGTCCAGCGCATCTATCGCGGTTCCGAAGCGATCGCCGACAAATCGGTGCGCGACCAGCTCCACGCCTGGGAGCACGCCGGCTATGGTCATTTGCCGGTCTGCATGGCCAAGACGCAATATTCCTTCTCCACCGATCCGAATCTGCGCGGCGCGCCGACCGGCCACACCGTACCGGTGCGCGAGGTCAGACTGTCTGCCGGCGCCGGCTTCGTCGTCATCATCTGCGGCGAGGTGATGACCATGCCCGGCCTGCCCAAAGCGCCATCCTCGGAAAAGATCTTCCTGAACGAAATGGGCCAGATCGAAGGCCTGTTTTAGGGATAATCAACGCTTGAACGGCAAAGGGCGCCGCAACGCTGCGGCGCCCTTTTTTGGCGACTTCGCGACGAGCTCGTCCCTAAGCCGCGCTTCGCGCCAGCGCGCGCTGGTTGGAGGCATAGGGTGTGTCGTGCTGGGGTACCACGCCGGTCTTCAGACAATCGATCCACTCGGCGGTTTTGAGAACGGCCGCGAAGCGCGACTGCAATACGATCGTCACGACGCGATGAATTTCCTCCCCCGAAGCGTAGCCGGCGCTGTTGGCGTACGGCAACGACCCCGTTGCGTCCGACAGGAACTCGACCTCAAAACCCATATGCACGGCGTGGATGACCGTCGACAGATCGCAATTGTGAGTCATGTAGCCGATGACCGTGATCGTATCGATGGAGTTGGCGCGTAGCCACTCCTCGAGGTCCGTGCCGGTGAAGGCGCTGGGCAAGTTCTTTTCGATGTAGTGGTCGCGGTCTCGCCTGGCGATTTCCGGGTGCAACTCGGCGCCATGGCTGCCCTTGGCGAAGACCGGTGAGGTTTCCGGCGCCAACTGTTTGATGACCACCACCTTGACGCCTGCCTCGGTGGCCGCGTCCATCGCTCGCGCGACATTGACAACGCTGTCGCGGAAGGGCGGATGCTGGATGGCGAGGTTGCCGCCATCATAGTCGTTTTGAACATCGATGACGATGAGGGCGCGGCGTGGAGCTTTGCCTTTGGCTGGTTGCGACATGGGGTTTTCCTTTCCCGTTGGACATTGATGGGTGGACGATAAGCTCGGCACCGGATTGCAAAAAGTGTCCCGATTGACATTATTCGAAAGAATTGGGACAATCGGCCTCACCCGTTGCTGGAGCTCCCATGACCGATCCTGCCGTTGCCGCCATCGCCTTCGATGGCATCAGCCCGTTTCATCTCTCCGTGCCGTGTCTCGTGTTCGGCGCGGATCGCACGGAGCTCGGCCTGCCGCGCTTCGACTTCCGGGTCTGCGCGATTGAGGACGGGCCGATCCGCACCGATGCCGGGCTGACAATCAGCGTCCCGCACGGGCTTTCCGCGCTCGATGACGCCGACATCGTCATCGTGCCAAGCTGGAAGGATCTCGGGAGCTCGCCTCCAGCCGCATTGATCGACGCGTTGCTTGGCGCGCACGAGCGCGGCGCGCTGATCGTCGGACTGTGCTTGGGAACGTTCGCTGTTGCGGCGACCGGACTGCTTTCGGGGCGGCGAGCGGCGACCCACTGGGCCTACGCGGATCAACTGCAGGAACTCTATCCCGACATTCTCGTCGAACCGGAAGTGCTCTACATCGACAATGGCGATGTCGTGACATCCGCTGGCGTCGCCGCCGGGCTCGACTGCTGCCTGCACGTCGTACGGGCTCGTTACGGCGCGGAGGCGGCACTTCGCCTTGCCCGGCAGATCGTGCTTTCTCCGCACAGGCAGGGCGGGCAGGCGCAATTCATCGAACGTCCCATCGCCAGGACCGGCAATGCGGACCGCTTTACCCAGGCTCTCGAAGCGGTGCGAAAAACCCTGGGTGATCCGCACAGTCTGGACAGCGTTGCCGGTCTCGCTGGCCTCACCCGCCGGACGTTCACGCGCCGTTTCCAGAAAACGATCGGCACCAGTTTCGGCGACTGGCTGACCGACCAGCGCGTCCAGCTGGCGCAACGGCTGCTGGAAGCAACGGAAAAATCGATGGACACGGTTGCCTTCGAGGCCGGCTTCGGCAGCGCCACCTCGCTGCGCCAGCACTTCGCAGCGCGCCTCAGAACCTCGCCGGCGCAGTACCGGCGCGAATTCTCGAGGAGTGCTCAGGAGGAGCGCGTGGCGCACATGCCGAGGTGAAATTCGGCTCGCGCTCGATTCCAGGGCAATCGCTTCAGTGCCGACGTTGGACTGCCAGCTGGCCCGAGTCGGCTATCTTTTCTCTCGAAGCGATTGCCCTGCTCTCGATCCTGTCGTGCTTGAAAGGCTCTGCGTCATCTGTCATATATTAAAGCGACATATGACGCGAAGAAAGAGGCTCGCCGTGGCGATGGCATTGGAAAAGGCTGCGCCAGCAGCAAAAAACAATGAACTTCAGAAGGTGGCGAAATTGCTAGGCGGCAGCCGCATTCTGGCAAGGCGCCTCAGCAGCGCTTTGGATGCCCACGAGTTGCTTCTGCACGGCCTGCCGGCTTCAGCGCTGGACCATCTTATCGGGCAACTCGTCTTCATCCAGAAGACCGATTCGCTGGAGAAGGCCGTCGGCATGAGCCTGCGCACCTACCAGCGCCGCAAGGATGCTCCGTCCAAGCCTCTCAATCAGGACCAGAGCGGACGAACCTGGAAGTTCGCGGAGATCCTGTCGAAAGCTACCGACGTGTTCGGTTCGCAGGCGGAGGCAGAGCAATGGCTGGAGCGCCCGGCGATTGGGCTAGACCAGCGTCGTCCAATCGACCTTCTGGCGACGCCGGCGGGGATCGAGCTTGTAGAAGACTATCTGGAACGGCTTGAATATGGCGTTTATGCATGACGCCGCTGCCGGCGGCGCTTGGTGGCTCCGACCTCATCGGATGGCGCCTCGATCAAGCCGCGTTTGCGCCTACATGGGATAGTGGCGAGGGCGCATACAGGGTGGGCGGACGCTGGAACAGCAAGGGCGTGCGCGCCGTCTACTGCTCGATCGATCCGTCGACTGCGATCCTCGAGGTTGCGGTCCATAAGGGCTTCAGGGCGCTCGACACGATTGCGCATGTCATGACGGCAGCAATCGTCAGCGATGTCGCGGATGTGCATATCGTCGACCCCGCCGCCGTGCCCAACCCCAAGTGGTTGCGCCCTAGCATTCCGAGCTCCGGACAACAGGCGTTTGGCGACGATCTTCTGCAACGGCACCGGTTCGTGGTGATTCCGAGCGCCGTATCGCAGCGTAGCTGGAACCTGATCTTCGACGCGAGCCTCGCCAGAGGGGCATACGCCATGAAGACCCAGGAGGCGTTTGCGCTCGACACACGGTTGCATCCACCTCCGGCCAAGTGAAACAGCCGCCCATGTCCATCAGAACGAGGACGTGACCGGCGACAGAAGCACGGTGCTCAGCTGTTGCTGACTACGCGTGCCGGATTGCCGACCACCGTGGTGTTCGCCGCCACGTCGCGCGTCACCACAGCACCGGCGCCGACGATAGCGCCATCGCCGATCCTGACCCCGCCGAGGATGATGGCACTGCCGCCGATCCAAGCATTGTCGCCGATCTCGACCGGCCTGGCGATCTCCAGCCCTGCCCGTCGCCCGGCAGCCTCCTTGTGGTGCTCGGCGCAATAGATCTGCACATTGGGGCCGAGCAGCGTTCCCTTGCCGATGTGCACTGGCGCCGTATCGAGAATGATGCAGCCGGCATTGAGAAAAACGCGGTCGCCGAGAAAGATGTTGAAGCCATAGGCGCAGTGGAACTGCGCCTCGATCCGGGCGCCCTCGCCCGCAGCGCCGAGCAGCGTCCGCAATCCAGGCCCGATGTCGCGACGCTGCCGGGGCGGCAGGCTGTTGTGCTCGAACACCGCGTCTCGCGCCGTGATACGCAACGCCTCCAGTTCCGGATCGAGGCAGCAATACCACTCGCCCGCCGCCATTTTCGTGCGTTCGCTTTCGGCCATGGCCGCAACTCCAGTCTCAATCTTTGCCAAAGCACAAGTGCTGCAAATACGGAAGCGCCGGCGGCGACACCACCTCTGGTCAAATACCGGACCTATGGTAGCTTGCTCTCTCGGACCTGTCCCAAGCCGGCCATCGAGGGATCAATCATGCTGTACATTTTTGCACTCCTGATTGGCATCGTTGCCGGGCTTCGCGCCATGACCGCGCCCGCCGCCGTCGCCTGGGGCGCCTGGCTTGGCTGGTTGCCGGTCGCGGACACCTGGGCGAGCTTCATGGGCCACTGGATCGCCGTCGGCATCTTCACCATCCTGGCCATCGCCGAACTGGTCACCGACCAGCTGCCCTTGGCGCCGAGCCGCAAGGTGCCGCAGCAATTCGGCACGCGCATCGTCTTGGGCGCTTTCACCGGCGCGGTGATCGGCGCCACCGGCGGCGCCACCATCGGCGGCCTGATCGCCGGCGCCATCGGCGCGGTGATCGGCACGCTGGGCGGTGCCGAGGCGCGCAAGCGCCTGGCCGCCGCCTTCGGCAAGGACCCGCCGGCCGCCTTCATCGAGGACGCGGTGGCGATCGTCGGCGGGCTTCTGATCGCGGCGGCGGCATGACGGCAAAGACATTCGACGCCATTATCGTCGGTGCCGGGCAGGCCGGCCCACCGCTCGCCGGCCGGCTGAATGCGGCCGGCATGAGCGTGGCGCTGATCGAGCGAAAGCTGGTCGGCGGCACTTGCGTCAACACCGGCTGCACGCCGACCAAAACGATGGTGGCAAGCGCCTATGCCGCGCATCTCGCCCGCTCCGCCGCGGATTACGGGGTGACGCTGTCCGGTCCCGTCGGCGTAAACTACAAGGCGATCAAGGCGCGCAAGGACAAGGTCTCCAACGACGCCCGCGGCAATCTCGAAGACTGGATTGCCGGCATGGACAAATGCACGCTCTATCGCGGCCATGCGCGCTTCGTAAGCGCCAACACGGTGCGCGTCGGCGACGATCTGCTGAGCGCCGAAAAGATATTCCTCAACACCGGCGGGCGCGCCTCGGTGCCCGACCTGCCCGGCGTCCACGATATTTCGTATTTGACCAATTCGTCGATGATGGATCTCGACGTGCTGCCGCGCCATCTCATCGTTGTCGGCGGCAGCTATGTCTCGCTCGAATTCGCGCAGATGTTCCGCCGCTTCGGTTCCGAAGTCACGGTCATCGAAAAAAGCCCGCGTCTGATCGGTCGCGAGGACGAGGATGTCTCGGACGCCATTTTGTCGATCCTCGAAAACGAAGCCATTGCCGTCCATCTCGGCGCCGACGACATCCGCTTCGCCAGGCGAGGCAACGAAATCGCCGTGACCTTCTCGCCAGGCAAGGCGGCTGCGGTCGGCTCGCATGTGCTGCTGGCGCTCGGCCGCACGCCAAACACCGACGATCTCGGCCTCGACAAAGCCGGCGTCGAGGTCGACAAACGCGGCTTCATCGTCGTCGACGACCAGTTGCGCACCAGCGTGCCCGGCATCTGGGCGATGGGCGACTGCAACGGCAAGGGCGCCTTCACCCACACCTCGTACAACGATTACGAGATCGTCGCCGCCAACCTGCTCGACAACGATCCGCGCAAGGTCAGCGACCGCATCGAGGCCTATGCGCTCTATATCGACCCACCACTCGGCCGCTGCGGCATGACCGAAGCCGCGGTAAGGAAATCCGGCCGCCGCGCCCTGGTCGGCCAGCGGCCAATGACCCGCGTCAGCCGTGCAGTCGAAAAAGGTGAGACGCAAGGCTTCATGAAGATCCTGGTCGATGCCGACACCAGGGAGATCCTCGGTTGTTCGGTGCTCGGCCCGGGCGGCGACGAGGCGGTGCACTGCGTGCTCGACCTGATGTATGCCAAGGCGCCGGTCAGCACGCTGGCGCGCGCCGTGCACATCCACCCGAACGTCTCGGAGCTTCTGCCGACCATCGCCCAGGAACTCAAGCCGCTGGTGTGACGGCCGGGTAGAATCTTGCGCCCATAGCGGCAGCGGCTGGACCAATCGACAGCCCAGCGGCAAAAGGGCATGTGTTCCGCCTCTTCTCCCGGAGGCATCCCATGCAGAAGTCCATCGAACGCGTCGCCGGCGACAGCGAAGGCGTTTCCTACGAATTCCCCGTCTTCCGCTTCGCCGGAACGGACAAGACGGCGCCTTCCGCCTATCTGCAGGCCGCACTTCATGCCGGCGAATTGCCGGGTGTCGTCGCCATCGACACGCTGATGCCGATGCTCAGCAAGGCGGAAGCCGAAGGCCGCATCACCGGCAACATGACCATCGTGCCCTGGGCCAATCCGATCGGCCGCGCGCAATATCTCTACGGCGACCATCAGGGCCGCTTCCATCTGGGCACGCGCACCAATTTCAACCGTGGCTTTCCGCGGCTCGCCGCGCCCGACCTCACGCTGCTGCCGGCGCACGGCACGGTCGACCAGCGGCTGAAGACGCGGCTGCTGCAGCTCTCCATTGGCCACGACATCGTGCTCGACCTGCATTGCGACGATGAAGGCCTCGCCTATCTCTACGTCCACACCAGCCTGTGGCCGGCCATGGCGGATTGTGCAGCGGCCATGGGCGTCGGTGCGGTGATGCTGTGGGACGAAGATCCCGACGGCACCTTCGAAGGCGCTTCGATCATGCCGTATCAGAACGTCCCGGCCGACGTCGCGCGCCTCGACCGGCGCGTCGCCGCCACCGTCGAATATCGCGGCATACTCGATGTCGACGGCGCCCTCGCCGGCGCCGATGCCGAAGGGCTCTATCGGCTGCTGGTGGCGCGCGGCGTAATCCAGGATCAGGCGCTGCCCGCGCCTGGCAGCTTCGTTGGGCTCGTCGCGCCGCTCGAAAACATCGAGATGATGCCGGCGCCCCGCTCGGGCGCGATCCTCTACGACGTGAAGCCGGGCGACCGCGTTACCAAGGGTGCGCGCCTTGCCACCATCGTCCACGCGCCCGGCGAGCCCGACGGCCGCACGGAAGTGTTGGCGCCGCAGGCGGGCCTCATCCTGACGCGGCGTTCCCGCCGCATCATTCGCGCCGGCGAAGACCTCTTGAAGCTGGTCGGCGACGGGACGAGCGCCGATGCAAGGTCGGGAACGCTGGAGGACTGACGCACCCCGCCAGGCTACCCCGAAATCGCCTGTCGCGCCTTGGCCTCCAGCCATTCGGCCATCTGCCGGTACGGCACCGGACCATGGCTCACGCGGGCGACGCCGAGTTCGGCAAGGCGCGGCGGCACATGCGCCAGGGCAACGCAGAGTCTAGGCAGGACTGCCGGTCTTGGCCATGTGCCATGGGTTGCGAAAGCGGCAGCCACCCCACAGACTTTCAAACCTGTTGCGCATACCGCTTTTCGCGGCTATGGATTTCGCCATGAATATGCGTTCGATCAAGACCATTTGGTGGTGGGCTCGCTGACAGCGGCCTGTTCGAACGCGTTCGCGTGACAATAGAGGGTGGCCGCAGCGGAATGTCCGGGCGGCCATTTGTTTTTTCAAGCCATTCCCGGGTCCGTTGCCCCAAAGACGCTGATGGAGACGGCAATGACGACGAAAATTCTGGAGAATGGCGCCGAGCGCTTTGTCACGGCGGGTGGCGTGGCGATTACCCGCCAGCGCCATGACCGGCCTTACGAGGGGGCGATCGACGGCTATGTCGATGGCCTGAATTCGCGCCGCGGCGCCGTGTTTTCCTCGAATTACGAATATCCCGGCCGCTATACGCGCTGGGACACCGCCATCATCGATCCGCCGGTGGTGATCTCGGCACACGGCCGCGCCATGCGCATCGAGGCGCTGAACCGCCGCGGCGAGGTGCTTTTGCCGGTGATCGGCAAGGCGCTTGCCGGTCTTGACGACGTAACGATCGCGGAGACAACGCAGAAACTCATCCGCCTCGAGGTCGCCAAGCCCGGCCGTGTCTTCACCGAGGAGGAACGCAGCCGCGTACCCTCCGTCTTCACCGTGCTGCGCGCCATCACGGCTTTGTTCAAGACCGAGGAAGACGCCAATCTCGGCCTCTATGGCGCCTTCGGCTACGACCTCGCCTTCCAGTTCGATCCGGTCGACTACAAGCTCGAGCGCAAGCCAAGCCAGCGCGATCTCGTGCTGTTCCTGCCCGACGAGATCCTCGTCGTCGACCACTATTCGACCAAGGCCTGGACCGACCGCTACGACTATTCCGGCGATGGCTTCTCGACCGAAGGCCTGCCGCGCGACGAAATCGTCGAGCCGTTCAGGACCGCTGACCGCATCCCGCCGCGCGGCGACCACGAGCCCGGCGAATATGCCAAGCTGGTACGCAAGGCGATGAAGAGCTTCGAGCGCGGCGACCTGTTCGAAGTGGTGCCGGGGCAGATGTTCTACGAACGCTGCGAAACCCAGCCCTCCGAGATTTCCCGCAAGCTGAAGAGCATCAACCCTTCGCCCTATTCCTTCTTCATCAATCTCGGCGAGGGCGAATATCTGATCGGCGCCTCGCCGGAAATGTTCGTGCGCGTCAACGGCCGCCGCGTCGAGACCTGCCCGATCTCCGGTACCATCAAGCGCGGTGACGACGCCATCTCCGACAGCGAGCAGATCCTGAAGCTGCTCAATTCGAAGAAGGACGAATCCGAACTCACCATGTGCTCGGACGTCGACCGCAACGACAAGTCGAGGGTCTGCGAGCCGGGCTCGGTGCGCGTCATCGGCCGCCGCCAGATCGAAATGTACTCCCGCCTGATCCACACCGTCGACCACATCGAGGGGCGGCTGCGCGAAGGCATGGACGCCTTCGACGCCTTTCTGTCGCATGCCTGGGCGGTCACCGTCACCGGCGCGCCGAAATTATGGGCCATGCGGTTCATTGAGCAGAACGAGAAGAGCCCGCGCGCCTGGTATGGCGGGGCGATCGGCATGGTCAATTTCAATGGTGACATGAACACCGGCCTGACGCTTCGCACCATTCGCATCAAGGACGGCATCGCCGAGGTGCGCGCCGGCGCTACGTTGCTCTTCGACAGCATTCCCGAGGAAGAAGAAGCCGAAACCGAACTGAAGGCATCCGCCATGCTCTCCGCCATCCGCGACGCCAAATCAGGCAATGCCGCCAGCACCGAACGCAGCACCGCGCGTGTCGGCGACGGCGTCAACATCCTGCTGGTCGACCACGAGGACTCCTTCGTCCATACGCTCGCCAACTATTTCCGCCAGACCGGCGCCAACGTCTCGACGGTGCGCACGCCGGTGCCGGACGAGATCTTCGACCGGCTGAAGCCAAACCTGGTCGTGCTGTCGCCCGGCCCCGGCACACCGAAGGACTTCGACTGCGCCGCCACCATCAAGCGGGCCCGTGCGCGCGACCTGCCGATCTTCGGCGTCTGCCTCGGGCTGCAGGCGCTGGCCGAGGCCTATGGCGGCGAGCTGCGCCAATTGCACATCCCGATGCACGGCAAGCCGTCGCGCATCCGCGTGTCGAAGCCGGGCATCATCTTCTCCGGCCTGCCCAAGGAGGTGACGGTCGGCCGCTATCATTCGATCTTTGCCGATCCGGTGCGGCTGCCCGATGATTTTGTCGTCACCGCCGAGACCGAGGACGGCATCATCATGGCCTTCGAGCACCGCAAGGAGCCGATCGCCGCAGTGCAGTTCCACCCGGAATCGATCATGACGCTCGGCCACAATGCCGGCATGCGCATCATCGAGAACATCGTCGCGCACTTGCCGCGCAAGGCCAAGGAAAAGGCCGCTTAATTCGAGGGCTCAGTGTTGGGATCTTTTCCCCAGTGACCGCGGCAGAAATCAAAGCCGCCGCCAGGCAGAAGGTCGCCAGCCTCGCCTTCTGGTCGATCGTCGTCGCCTGCGTCGTGCTCGGCCTGAAGCTGGTGGCCTGGTACGTCACCGGTTCGGTCGCGCTTTATTCGGACGCGCTGGAATCGATCGTCAACGTCATTGCCTCTGCCGCCGCCTATTGGGCGATCCAGGTCAGCTACAAGCCAGCCGATCAGGACCATCCGTTCGGCCACCACAAGGCCGAGTATTTCTCGGCCGTCCTCGAAGGCGTGCTGATCGTGCTTGCCGCCTTGCTGATCCTCAATGAAGTCTGGTGGTCCTGGCAGCATCCCGCCCTGCTGGAACAGCCATGGACCGGCCTTGCCGTCAATGGCGTCGCAACGGTCATCAACGCCGTCTGGGCCTTGACGCTGATCCGCACCGGCCGAAGCGAAAAATCGCCGGCTCTCGTCGCCGACGGCAGGCACATCATGACCGACGTGGCGACCTCGGTCGGTGTGTTCATCGGCCTGGTCGGCGCCGTACTGACCGGCTGGCAGGTTCTCGATCCGGCTCTTGCGGTGATCGTGGCGCTGAACATCCTGTGGCAGGGCTGGCACGTCATCGGCTCGTCGATGAACGGGCTGATGGACCGCGCCGTCGACACCCAGGAACATATCCGCATACGCGACATCATCTCGGCCAATTGCAAGGGCGCGCTCGAGGTCCACGACCTGAAGACGCGCATCGCCGGCCGCGCCACCTTCATCGAGTTCCACCTGGTCGTCGACGCCGACATGTCGGTCGGCGCCAGCCACGTCATCTGCGACCGCATCGAAGACGCGCTGCAGGCCGAAATCCCTTCCGTGCGGGTCATCATCCATGTCGAACCCGACGACGAAGCGAAACTGCCCAAAGGCACGACAGCCGTGCCGTTCGCGTGAGGCGATAGCGGGACGCCGCCATCCAAAACCTTGAGGTCGGCGGGACAGCACCCCCTCTGTCCCGCCGGCATCGCGTCTCTGAACTGCTACAGCCCGCAGGCAGCCTGCGGCATCGGCTCCAGCCGGTAGACCTTGTCGTCGGAGCTGGTGTCGCCTTCCGCCACTTTCGAGCACAGATCGATGATCGGCAGGCCGCTGTTCGGGTTGGCCAGCATCATCGTGCCGTTGGCGCCGCGGCGAAGGAAGACCTCCCTTTGCGCGATGTCACAGGACGCAGCACCCGTCTTCGCGCTCGCCGCGCAGCGCCACTGGTCGCCCTCGCCCTGACAATTATAGACCTGCGTGACCTTGGCCGATTTCTGCCGCGTGGTAACCGAAACGGCGATATCGGCGCCGCTTGGCCAATTGGCCGGATCGCCCTCTTTGGCGAAAGACGCCAGCTCGACCGCTCCGCGGAAAACCCTGATCGACTGGGTCAGCTGGTCGGGATGCGAGCCGAGATGCGCGGCGTCGTAGTCGCGTCCGTAGCAGAAGGGCTGGTCCGGCTTCAGCCGCTCGCGCAATGGCGGGCCAAGTGCCGGGTCGATCGGGTCGATGCGCGCGAACTCCGCCTTGCAGGTCGCGGCCGGCATCGGGTCGAGCCTGAAGCCGGTATCGTCCTTGCCCAGCGCCTGCCTTTCGTACTCCGCCTTGCCGAGCTCGTCTTCCGAGCCGGCGTCGAGATAGAGGTCGGGCTGCACGTCCGAGACGATCAGCCGGCCTTTGTCGTCGACCTTCAGCGAAGCCATGGTGCGGTCGCAGTCCATGCCGCAACGGATCGGGCCGGTCTTGCCGTCCTCCGACTCATGACTGCACCAGCCTCCAAGCCATTCAGGCGCCTTGGCGCCGCGCACCGTCGTCGCCATGAAGCCATTGTAGGAGGAATCGACGCCGGTGCTTGGCTCCTCGTTCGGCCGGCTGACCGGATCGCGGCCGTAATAGAAGAAGATGCGCGTCACCTTCTGCTGCGGATGCGACTTGAGATGCGCGGCGTCATAGACGCGGCCGAAGCAGGCGTCCTTGCCGTCGGGGCTGAGCTCGGTGAGTTTGAGCCTGTCATCGGCGAAAGCAGAGCCGGCGACGGCAGCAAGCAAGGCAACCCCAACTCCGGCGCCCATCACGATCCTTGATATCATGCTGGCTCCCCCTGCCCCGACAAGACGTCGCTTCAATTTATGCTAGGATCGAGGCCGAGGCCACGCAATTTGCGCCGGCCGGATAAATGGAGATAAAGCCATGCGACGCCGCGATATTTTCCGCGTCGGTCTTGCCGGGGCCGCCGGGCTTTTCGGGCTGCGCCCCACCAAGGCGGTAGCCATTGAAGTCAAGGCCGTCGAAGAGGAAAGGCAAAAGGTCGCCTATCACCTCAGCGATCTCGACAAGGTCAATTTCGTGCTCGGCAACATCAAGAACCACTTCGAAGGCACCGACGGCAAGGTCGACATCGCGCTTGTCGTGCACGGCCCGGCACTTGCCGCCTTCAAGTCGAAGGGCATATCGGCCGCCATTTCCGGGCGGTTCGCCGGCCTTGTCCAGGATGGGCTCAGCCCGCACGCCTGCGCCAACACCATGCACGGCATGGATATCGGCCTGGCCGACCTGCTCGACGGCTTCCATGCAGCCGACAGGGGCGGCGTCGTCAAGCTCGCCGAATTGCAACGCCAGGGCTACGCCTATCTCAGGCCATAGGGCAATTCCAGGAAAAGCGTGAAACGGTTTTCCGTCCGGAATTGCGTCAAGACAAAGAGGGAGCGGTTCGCCGTTTCCGTGAAACGGTGAACCGCTCTAGACTTTTACGGACTTGAACGCGAGGACTGCGAAGGCTTACGAAGAGCAGGCAGAGTCCCCGGAGGAATAGACGTGCCAGCCACCACCACCCTTGTCAGCCCCTCTCTGGTCATCCCCGACCTTGCCGGAAAGGCGGTCCTGGTCACCGGCGCCTCGACCGGCATCGGCGCGGCGCTTGCACTTGCCTATGCCGCGCAGAAATGCCGCGTCGCGCTGCATTACAATTCGAGCCGCGCGGCTGCCGAAAACCTGGCCGCGACCATTCGCAACGGCGGCGGCGACGTGTTCCTCGCCCAGGGCGATTTCTCGATCCCCGCCGATGTCGAGCGCGTCGTCGAGGACAGTGCGCAACATTTCGGCCGGCTCGACGGCCTCGTCAACAATGCCGGCGGCATGCTCGGCCGCGTGGCCTATGCCGAGCAGACCGAGGCGCATTACGACGCGGTGATGGACCTCAACGCGCGTTCCGTGCTGACAGCTTCGCGCAAGGCAATCCCATGGCTGAAGCGGCAGGGTGGCTTCATCGTCAACACCTCCTCGATCGCCGCGCGCAACGGCGCCGGTGGCGGCGCCGGCCTTTACGGCTCGGCCAAGGCCTTCGTCTCCAACGTCACGCGCGGCATGGCCAAGGAGCTGATCGGGTTCAACATCCGCGTCAACGCGGTGGCGCCCGGCACGATCGCGACACCTTTCCACGAGCGCTACTCGACCGACGACCAGATGAAGGGCATGATCGCCACCATCCCGCAGGGCCGCGCCGGCACCGCCGAGGACTGCGTTGGCGCCTATCTGTTCCTCTCCTCCGATCTGTTGAGCGGCTACATCACCGGCCAGGTGATCGAGGTGAATGGCGGGCAGTTGATGCCGTAGACGGCGAACTGCATACTCCTGGTTGCGTCATCTCAACGGAGCAAAGCGAATGTACGGACTGATCGGCAAGATGCGGGCGATGCGCGGCCAGCGTGACGCAATGATGGATATCCTGCTCGCCAGCACCGGCGCCATGCCCGGCTGCCTGAACTACATCATCGCCACCGACCCGGCCGATGCCGACGCGATCTGGGTGACCGAAGTGTGGACCGACGCCGAAAGCCACAAGGCTTCGCTGCAGCTGCCCGAAGTCCAGGCGGCAATCGCCAAGGCACGGCCGATCATCGCCGGCTTCGAGTTCCAGGTGGAGACGCATCCTGTTGGCGGGTTCGGGTTGCCGGCGGTGAAGGCGGGATAGAGGGAGAGGCCTATGGGACAGCGCCCCCTCTGGCCTGCCGGCCATCTCCCCCTCAAGTGGGGAGATTGGCAGCTTCGCCGACAGCGCTCTTTTTTGGAGATTGGCGAAGGCCGACGTGACATCCAATCTCCCCACTAGAGGGGGAGATGTCCGGCAGGACAGAGGGGGGCGCGAAGGATCGCTGCGGATGGTTGGTGCCATTACCACCCAAGCCCTTTTCCGCGCAAAAAGGGTTCGCATTTTTTCGCGACCGGTCTAAGAGCCCATCTATGGATTCCTCCCCGAACCCGCCGGCCATCGAGCACCTGGCGCGGATCCACAAGGCCTGGCAGTGGCCGGTCCTGGTGGTGGTCTCGGTGCTGTTTGCCGGCGCGCTGGAACTCGCAGCCCTGCCCGCCGCGCTCTTGATCGGACCGATGCTGGCGGCCATAGCTGCCGGCACCAACGGCGCCACGGTGCGTGTGCCGCGGGTTCTGTTCGGCTCAGCCCAGGCGGTCGTCGGCTGCCTGGTCGCCAGTTCCATCTCGGCCGATATCTTTCCCGTCTTCTACAGGGAATGGCCGCTGTTCCTTGGCGTCGTGATGGCGACGGTCGCGGCATCCAGCCTGCTCGGCTGGCTGATCAGCCGCTGGCGCATCCTGCCCGGCACCACCGCGGTCTGGGGCTCGTCGCCGGGCGCCGCCACCGCCATGGTGCTTATGGCCGGTGCCTTCGGCGCCGACCAGCGCCTCGTCGCCTTTATGCTGTATCTGCGCGTCATCTGCGTCTCGATGACGGCAGCCCTGGTGGCCAAGCTCTGGGTCGACACCTCGGGCATCGAGGTGCCGGGCATCGTCTGGTTTCCGCCGATAGACCCGCAAGGCTTGGCCGCAACATTCGGCGTGGCGCTGGTTGGCGGCCTCGCCGGAAAGCTTTTCCGGCTGCCGTCGCCGTTATTCCTCGGCACCTTCATTTTCGGCACCGTGATCCATCTCGGGCTCGGCGTGACCATGCAGTTGCCGCCCTGGCTGCTTGCCTTGAGCTATACGATGATCGGCTGGAGCATCGGCCTGAATTTCACCAGGGCCATTCTGCGCCACGCGGCCCGCGCGCTGCCGCAGATCGTCGGCTCGATCATTGCCCTGATCGTCTTTTGCGGCGGCCTCGCCTTCCTGATCAGCCGCCTGCTCGGCATCGATCCGCTGACCGCCTATCTGGCAACCAGCCCCGGCGGCATGGACAGCGTCGCCATCATCGCCGCCGCCGCACAGCATGTCGACATCTCCTTCGTCATGGCGCTGCAATCGGCACGCTTCCTGATCGTGCTTCTGGTCGGCCCAAGCGTGGCGCGGCTGGTGGCGAGAAGCCTCAAACCATAGCAGCTCGCCTCTCCCTGATTGGTAGCCTTTTCTTGAAACCGGTCGCACTTTGCTGTCGCCGACCGTATCGGGCCAGCACCCGCACGAGCTCAAAAAATAACTTGACTCAAATACTCAGATTTGAGAGCCCCTTCCGTCAATGTACGGAAGAGTGGAGACGAGTTGATGCGGAAACGGACGATGACATGGCTCCTGGGGTTATCACTGCCGGGCAGCGTTGCCCTGCTCGGCCTGTCCGGGCCGGCTCACGCTCAGGACCAGGGCGGCGTCACGGTTCTCAACAAGATCGAGGTCGATGCCGAGAGCGACGAGATCCTCGTGCAGGACGGCTATGTCGCCAAGAAGGACCGCATCGGCACCAAGACCGACACGCCGATGGTCAAGGTTCCACAAGCCGTTTCGGTTGTGACGCAAAAGCAGATCGAGGACCAGAAGCCACGCACGCTGAACGAATCGCTCGGCTATGTCGCAAGCGCCAATCCCAACAGCTTCGGCTTCGACACCCGCTACGACGCCTTCTTCCTGCGCGGCTTCCAGGCCTTTTACAACGGCATGTTCCGCGACGGGCTGCGCCAGTACAACGGCCCCTCGGCCTGGTTCAAGACCGAGCCCTACGGCATCGAGGGCGTCACCATCCTGAAGGGTCCGGCCTCCTCGCTTTACGGCATCAGCGGTCCGGGCGGCATCGTCAATCTGGTCACCAAGCGCCCCAAGGAAGAACAGTTCCGCGAAATCGAAATGCTGCTAGGCGAACACAATCGCTTCCAGGCCGCACTCGACGCTTCCGGCCCGGTGAACGACGACGGCAGCATTCTCTACCGCTTCACCAGCCTCGGCCGCACCAGCGACACCGACCTGCCCGGTTATCCCGACGACAAGATCTATCTGGCGCCGGCCGTCACCTTCAAGCCGGACGAGGATACCAGGCTGACCATCCTCGGCGAATATTCGAAATCCGTCACCGGCGGCACCGCTGCCTTCTACAATTCAGGCGGCGCTCTGACGAACCTCTACGAGGGCGATCCCGCCTGGAACGACTTCGACCAGACCCAGGGCCGTATCGGTTACGAGTTCGAGCACCGTTTCAACGACGTGCTGACCGTCCGGCAGAACCTTCGCTACAGCGCCGTCGACAGCGACATCGAGTACAGCGGCCATTACCCGGACGGCCCGGATCTGAAACGCTACTGGGGCCACTACACCGAGACCATGAAGAACTTCGTCGTCGACGACATGGCGCAGTTCGAATTCGATACCGGCCAGGTCAGGCACACGGCGGTAGCCGGCATCGATTACGCCTGGTCGAACTACGACGCCGGCAGCGGTATCTCCTATGTCTCCGTCGACGACATCAAGGCCGCTCCGGTTCCTTACTCTGGCGGGCAGGAGATGAACCAGCTCGGCGCCTATCTGCATGACCAGATGGAGTGGAACGATTTCACCCTGTTCGCCAGCGGTCGCTACGACTGGGCCGACACCACCTCGACCGCCGCCGACTTCACCAGGTCCAAGCAGGACGACAGTGCCCTTTCCGGGCGGCTCGGCCTGTCCTATCAGACCGAATGGGGCATCACGCCCTATGTCAACTATTCGACGTCGTTCTCGCCCAATATCGGCTTCGTCTATGACGATGTCAGCAGCCCCATCGGTCGTGTCGCCCGTCCGACCATCGCGACGCAAAAGGAAATCGGCGTCAAATACGAGTTTGCCGATTACAACGCCGCCGTCAGCGCCGCTCTGTTCGACATCGACCAGGAGGATGGCGTCGTCTTCGACGCCTCGACCGGGATCAACAAGCAGCGCCAGCTCGACCTGAACTCGCGCGGCGTCGAACTGGAAGCCAGCGCCTCGCTCGACAACGGCCTCAGCATACTCGCCTCCTACACCTATCTGCGCGTGAAAATCGAACGCGGCGCCACGGGAACCGCAGGCAAGGAACTGTCGGCGACGCCAAATCACATCCTGGCGCTCTGGGGGCAGTACCAGTTCGAGGACGGCACGCTGCAGGGGCTCGGGCTGGGCAGCGGCGTTCGCGTTGCCGGCTCGAGCTATGGCGACGACACCAACACCTTCAAGAACGACGCGCGCGCCTTCGTCGACGCCTCGCTCTCCTACGATTTCGGCTACCGCAACCCCAAGCTCGAGGGCGTGAAGCTGCAGGTCAACGCCAAGAACCTGTTCGACACTCAAAAACCCATCTGCTCGGCCGGCTATTGCTACCGCGACGAGGGCCGCTCGCTGTTCGCCAGCCTGCGCTACCGCTTCTGATGTCGATCGCCGTTTCCAGCCGGGCATCGACGCCTGTCGCGATCGTCCTGGCGATCGGCGGGCTCTACGTCGCGCAGAGCGTGATCGGCGGCATCACCTGGGCGGGCCTGCCGGCGGTGATGCGCGACCAGGGCCTGCCGCTCGACCGGATCGGCCTGGTTTCGCTGATCGCGCTGCCCTGGGCGCTCAAGTTTCTATGGGCGCCGGCCGTCGAGCGCTATCGGCTGCCGCCGGTCGGCAAGAACCGCACCGGCACGATCGTCGCCGCCGGTGGACTTGCGTCCATCGCCGGGCTGTGGGCCGTCGGCGCGCTCGGCCCGGAGGCCTGGTGGCCGGTCCTGGCCTGCCTGACCATCGTCGCCTTCGCCGCCTCGACGGTCGACATTGCCTGCGATGGTTTCGCCGTGCAGAGCCTGGCCAGGGAAAACCACGGTTGGGGCAATGCCGCGCAGGTCGGCGGCGCCTATCTCGGCTCGGCCATCGGCGCCGGCCTGTTTCTGCTTCTGGTCGACGCTTATGGCTGGCGCATCGCCGTTTGGGCGATGGCCTTGCTGCTCCTGCCGCTCGGCCTCCCCTTCCTGCTCGGCGCGGCCGGCCGCGCGCGCGAGGAGACGCGCGAGCATGTTCCCAGCCTCCTCGACGCGTTGAAGCGTCCCGAAATTCGGCGCGGCCTGGCAGCGTCGGCCACCTATGTCCTGGCCCAGAAGGCGGCACTCGCCATGCTCGGACCATTCCTGATCGACGCCGGGCTCGACCTCTCGATGGTCGGACTTGTCAACGGCGTCGGCAGCATGTTCGTCGGCCTGGCTGCCGCACTCGCCGGCGGCGCTCTCGTCAAATGGTTCGGCCCGCGCAACGTGCTCGTCCTGGCGCTTTTCCTGCAGGCCGGATCGCTGTTCTTCTTTTCGGTCTTCGATTTTCTCGGCGGCTTCTCGACCACCGCTTTGATGGCCATCGCGGTGCTCAGCTCGTCCGGCTTCATGGCTCTCGGTTTCGTCGCGCTTTACGCGCAGTTCATGCGCTGGTCAGATCCAAGACAGGCGGGCGTCGACTTCACGCTGTTCCAGTGCATGGACGCACTGATGAGCATGGCCGGCGGGATCGCGGCCGGCTACGCCGCGCAGTATTTCGGCTATGGCGCGTTCTTCGCCGGCGCCGGCCTCGTCGCGCTGCTGGCCGCCCCGGCGATCGCCTTCGTATCCGACCGCCGCTGACCGCGGAGCATCGTCGCGCGCTATTCTTCGCCGCCGTCCGCCGCTTGCGTCCCGTGGCGCCAGTAGGCGGTGACCAGATGCCGGTCGCGCGGCACGCCCCATTCCTTGCGGACGATCCTGCGGATCTCGCGGAAATCGCCGAACTCGCATCCGGCCCAGACATAGAGATTGTCGATAAGGGCGGTGCGGTTCCGCTGCTGCAGCACCCCCGGTAACAGCCTGGCTGTACCGGCCTCGCGCCCATGCCGATAGAGCCAGGTGACGGCAACGGCCTCGCCCGCGGCCAGCGGCATCCGATCGTCGGGACCATCGACCTCGATGAACGCTTCGGCGCGGGTTGACGGCGAAAGCTGCTCTAGGATCCTGCCGATCGCCGGAAGCGCGGTGTCGTCGCCGAGCAGCAGCAGGTTTTGCGCCTCGGGCACGCCGCCTCCGCCCGGTCCGATCATGCCGATGATCTCGCCGGCAACTGCCTTTTCGGCGAAAGCGGCCGCCGGCGTATCCATACCGGGGTGGAGGACGAAATCGACATCCAGCCAGCCGCTTGCGGCGTCCAGCGCCCGGATCGTGTAGACCCGCACGACGAGCGCGTCCTCGCCCGACGGCCAGACCATCAGGCCGTCGGCGCCCATCGACGGCCACACCGGCAGCCTGCCGCGCGGCGGCAGCAGCAGCCGCACATGCAGGCCGCCACGGCCAAAGCGGCCGAGATCGTTGCCGGTGAAGCGGACGCGCTGCATATGCGGAGAAATCCGCGTCGAGGACAGCACCGTGATCTCGCGGAAGAACACCGGCGTGCCAGCATCGCTGCCGTCGCCCTGCCAAGCGATGCCCCTGGTCGTGCCGAGATGTTGCGAGAAATGGCCGGCGACCGCCATCTTCATGTAGGACAGGCAGGTTTCATCCTCGGCCGCGACGCGGATCAGCACGTTGTCGTCACCGAGCGCCGCTTTCAACGAGCCGTAGTGCGTGCGAAATTCCCAATGATCGGCAAGGCCGGTATCGATCTCGGATTCGCCATGCTCGGCGCGCAGCCTGTCCATCACCGACCGGATGGCGGCACCGCTGATCCGGGTTTGCGCACTCAATTGCTCCATCGCTAAGCCTTTCGATGCCGTTGAATTCGAGATCGCCCTGGACGTCGGCGCCTTTGCGGCATGCCACAGCCGGCCTGGCGTTTCCACTAAAAGATGATAAACATAGTCATGTTTTTGGCATCAAGCCAATGAGTCCCGCGCGAGCAACGGCGGCCGTGGCGGCGAGGTGGCCTAAAGGGCCCTCAAAATATCCTTCAGCTGATCACCAGGCTGGAGATGCGGTTGCCGTCCACGGTGAATGCCATGTCGCCCTCGCCGTTGAAGCCGTTGCCTGTGACAGCGATGCGCACCTTGTAGGTATCGCCCGCCGGTTCGATACGAATGATGCTAAGTTTGGACTGCACGCCGATATTGTCCGACTGGTTCCAGCGCGCAATCTGCTCGCGGCCCTTGAAGGACCGGCCCCAGTCGCTCAGGAAGGCATCGGGCGTGAACGTCTCGAGGAAAGCTTTGGTGTCGCCGGCGTTGGTAGCTTCGACAAAGCGGCGGATGGCATCGGGCGTGGTCATTTCCTTCCTCCAGGTGGCCTAATCCAGCCGGTGCATCAGGTCGTCGTCCAGCCAGCGAGCGAAGAAATAGACCAGTTGCTTGTGCCACCACGGCCAGTCATGGGCGGCATCGCCGCCCCAGTAGTCGACCCAGGCCGGAATCGACTTGTCACGCAGGATCTGTTCCAGCGCCTGCGTATCGGCCAGCATCCGTTCCTCCCAGGCACCCTGCCCGCAGCAGAAGATCAGCCGCAGCGCCTTCAGCCTGCCAAGCAGCCCCGGATCGACGATACCCGGCAGGTAGTCGAGCGGCGAGTTGAAGAAAATCTGTCCGTCGAGCGCATTGCCGAAGAAATCGTGGGTCGAGTAAACCCCCGACAGCGCGATGACGCCGCTGGCCAGTTCCGGAAAGCGGAAGACGAAATTCGACGAATGGTAGCCGCCCATCGAGCAGCCGCAAAACAGCGGCTTCAGCGTACGCCCGCCATTGGCCTCGGCTGCGACAGACAGGAGTTCCGGCAGCGCCTCCTCGCGCACATAGCGGAAATACGCTTCATGCCGGGCGATGCGATGGGCCGGCTCGGCATGGCGGTCGAAGAAGGATTCCGCATCGATGCCGTCCAGCGTGAACAACTGGATGCGACCGGTGTCGACGAACTCGGCGAGAGCCGAAACCGCGCCGGAATCCTCGAACTGGTAGAACCGCCCTTGCGAAGTCGGGAACACAACCACGGGTCGGCCGGCATGGCCGTAGCGCTTGTATTCCATGTCGCGGCCGAGGTTGCGGCCAAAACCCTTGTGGTAGGAAACGTCCATCGCTCACGCCTTTTCCGCATGGATGTAGTCGACCGCCCGGCGCAGCGCCTTCGGGTCGGTGGAGCGCAGCTGATAGGCGTAGTTTCCCATGGCGCGGCTGAAAACCTCCTCGATGGCGTGATGATGGACGATCATGCCGCCATGGGCGGCCAGCACGTCGGCGTGGCTGTGCACATATTTGAGGTGCCGCTTGCGGCTGGCATAGGCGGTGAAATACTTGCCCCTGTAAGGGCCGCCGGCGGCGTCCTTGACCACCATGTCGGCCCATGCGGCATAGACATCGATATCGAAGGTGTAATTGATGGCATCGGTCATCCAGGCGCCAGGCGGCCGCATGTTGACCTCCAGCGCGATGACCCGGTCGTCCCTGGTTTCGAACAGCTCGATGTGGAAGAAGCGTTCGCGCACGTCGAACGCCTTGAGGATTTTCCTGCCGGCCTCCTCGACCGCCCGGCTGATCTCGGGAAAACAGACATAGCTCATATGGCGGTCGCGGTTGACCACCTCCATGACGCTCTGGTCGTAGCGGTGGCTGGCGGCCAGCACCACCTCGCCGTCGCGGTTGACCAGCCCGTCATAGGTCACCACCAGCCCTTCGATGAATTGCTCCATGACGAAGCTGACGCCTTCCGGCTTGTCCCTGAAGAAGCTGTCGAGTTCGCCGGTGCTGGAGATTTTGAAAGTGTTCGAGGCGCCGGAGCCCGAATCCGGCTTCACCACCACGGGATAGCCGACGCGGCGGATGAAGGTCATGGCGCCGGCGCGGTCGGAGCACTTGCGTTGCGGGATGGTTTCGACGCCGCTCTTGCGGAAGAACGCCCGCATGCGGCTCTTGCGTTTCAAATTCTTGACGAAGTCGAGCTTGGTGCCGAAGATGTTGAAGTCGGTGCGGATATTGGCTTCCAGCTCCAGCCAATGCTCGTTGAGCGATTCGAACCGATCGACGCGGCCCCATTTGTGGATGAAATGGCCGATCGCCCGGAACACCGGCTCGTACTCCTCCATGTCGTCGATGCGGTAATATTCCGAAAGGGCTGCCTTCAATTTGCCGTCCAGCGCATCGAACGGCGCGTCGCCAATGCCGAGCACGGTGGCGCCGGCCTTCTTCAGCCGGTCGCAGAAATCGGCGCCATTGGCTGGAAAATGCGGCGAGAAGAACACGAAGTTCATGGACGATCCCTCCCGGCGGCGAGCCATCGCACCCCCGCCGACAATCGACTCTGGCGCATTTGCCGGGCTCGGGGAAGAGCAACTGGATCAGGTGAGCGGCTGGGCCCGCGAAAGGTGACGCCAAAACCGCAAAATAAAAAACCCGCCTCGACAGCGGGTCCTCGGCGCCAGTCAGCACCATACCCAAATTAGTAGCATAGCTGCCGGCACAAAGCAAGAACAAAGTTGCTGTAATCAGGAAAAATCGCTTCATGTCGGCGCCGCGCCTTCATTGCAGCTTGGGTTCCTCGCCCCACGAAATGGGGATAGGTGGCTCGGCGAAGCCGAGACGGAGAGGGGACTGCGCCCTGCGAAGGCCCCCTCTCCGGCCGCGGAGCCTGTCCTTGGGCTTGCCGAAGGCAAGACCCGTGGACAGCCACCTCTCCCCCGTTTCGCGACGGCGAGGAACGCAAGTCTTGAGGCTGGATCGGCAGCTTCTGCGACAGCGAGGCTCCCACTTGCCTCGCTTTGCCCGCTCCTGTATGAAATCCGCCATGAGCCCGCGCGCCACCTCTTTTGCGTCCCGTCAGACCGGCATTGCCGGCCAGACCGTTCGCGCGCTTGCCTCCACCCTGCTGCTTCTCGGCCTTATCGGCGATCGCCGGGTTCGCTGAAGGAGCGCCCGGCGGTCGAATTCGCCGCTCACGCGCACGCTCCTTGGCCAGTCACAAATTGGCACGTCACATCAAGCGAACGAAATTCTGGTAAAGGCGCCGCTCGCCACCAATCCGCCTGAAGCTGGATCCGCGAGCCGCCGGGAGAAAAGACGATGAACGCACGAGAAGATATCCGTCTGAATGTAGAGGAAACCGCCAAGCCCGCGAGGGGCATGCCGGATGCTGCCCGCAAGTACCAGCCCTATCCGACCGTCGGTCTTGCCGATCGCACCTGGCCCTCGAAAGTGATCGATAAGGCGCCGATCTGGTGCTCGGTCGACCTGCGCGACGGCAACCAGGCGCTGATCGATCCGATGGGCCAGGAACGCAAGGCGCGCATGTTCGCCCTGCTGCTCGACATGGGCTTCAAGGAGATCGAGATCGGCTTCCCGTCGGCCTCGCAGACCGACTTCGATTTCGCCCGCTGGTGCATCGAACAAGGCAACGTGCCCGCCGACGTCTCGCTGCAGGTGCTGGTGCAGTGCCGGCCCGAACTGATCACCCGCACTTTCGAGGCGCTGAAGGGCGCCACCAATCCGATCGTCCATTTCTATAACTCGACCAGCGAGCTGCAGCGCCGCGTCGTCTTCGAGAAGGACGTCGCCGGCATCAAGCGCATCGCCACAGATGCGGCCAAGATGATCACCGACATGGCGGCCAAAGCCGGCGGCGGCTACCGTTTCGAATATTCGCCGGAGAGCTTTACCGGCACCGAGCTCGAAGTGGCGCTGGAAATCTGCAACGCCGTCACCGAGATCGTCAAGCCGACGGCGGAGAACAAGCTGATCATCAACCTGCCCTCCACGGTCGAGATGTCGACGCCCAACATCTATGCCGACCGCATCGAATGGATGTGCCGCAATCTCGACAATCGCGAGAACCTGTTGATCTCGCTGCACCCGCACAATGACCGCGGCACCGGCATCGCCACCACCGAACTCGGCCTGATGGCGGGCGCCGACCGCGTCGAAGGCACGCTGTTCGGCAATGGCGAGCGCACCGGCAATGTCGACATCGTCACGCTGGCGCTCAACATGTACACGCAAGGCGTCGATCCCGGGCTCGACTGCTCCGACATCAACCGCATGAAGGACGTCTACGAATACTCCAACCAGCTGAAGATCCCCGAGCGCCATCCCTATGTCGGCGAGCTCGTCTACACCGCCTTTTCCGGCTCGCACCAGGACGCCATCAACAAGGGCATGAAGGCGCTGCGCAAGGCCAACACGCCGCACTGGGAGGTGCCCTATCTGCCGATCGACCCGGCCGATGTCGGCCGCAGCTACGAAGCCATCATCCGCATCAACTCGCAGTCCGGTAAGGGCGGCATCGCCTATGTGCTGCATGCGGATTACGGCCTCAACCTGCCGCGCAACCTGCAGATCGAGTTCAGCCATGCCATCCAGGCGATCACCGACGCCGAAGGCAAGGAGGTGCCGGCCAGGCGCATCTACGAGCGCTTCCTCGACACCTACGTCGACCAGCCCGGCGCGCGGCTGAAGTTCCTCGACCACCACACCTACCCCGACACCGAGGTCAAGGGCCGGCGCGTGGTTGAAGCGGTGATCCTCGACAGGGGCAAGGAGGTGACCATATCAGGCACCGGCACCGGCCCGATCGACGGCTTCGTCGATGCGCTGTCGCGCCATGTCGGGGTGCCGATGTCGGTGCTCGATTATTCCGAGCATTCCATGCAGCGCGGCTCGAATGCCTCGGCCATTTCCTATGTCGAGATGGAACATCCCAGCGGCAAGCTGTTCGGCGCCGGCATCAATACCAATATCGTCGCCGCCTCGCTAGAAGCCGTGGTTTCGGCCGCCAACCGCATCGTCGGCCGAAAGGGCGGCTAGCCGGGACTGCCAGGCCCGCGCATCAGCCCACCGGAAATTTTATCCGGTGGGTACGCTATCGCACCATAAGCACATGCTTGTAAGGCGCCGCCAGCGCGATATGATTGTACCTCAACCTGTGCCGAATTCGAAGGGATCGACACTTGCAGCATACCACGCCTGCCGCCCCCGCAGTGCGCGAAACGTTGGAGCGATTGCTTGCCAGCGAAACGTTCGGACGATCCGAGCGCGCGCGCAAGCTGCTCCGCTACCTGGTCGAGCGCGAGCAGGCAGGCGAAGCCGACAGGCTCAAGGGCTTCTCCATCGCGATGGACGTGTTCGGCAAGGACGGCGATTTCGATCCGTCGACCGATGCGGTGGTGCGGGTGCAGGCCGGCAGGCTGCGCGAGCTTCTGCAGCAGTATTTCGCCAATGAGGGCGTTGCTGAACCGGTCCGCATCGCCATTCCGCGCGGCGGCTATGTTCCGTCCTACGAACTCAACGCCATTCGCTTGCCGGCGGAGGTGGAGCCCAAGGCAGAAAGCAAGCCGGAGCTGGCAACAGAGGAAGCGGCGACGACCGCCCCGCCCGGATCGCCGGAAGATGCCCGCAACCGGGCACATCCGGCCGCATTGCTGAGCGTTCCAGCCGTCGCCCCTGCTGCTCCTTCGCTGCAACGCCATTTGCAGTTCTTCTGGCTGGCGATCGCGCTGGTCATCCTCATGCTGGGTGTGCTGATCCTTCGCCAGGGCAGCGTGGTATTGCTGACCGGCGGCGACACGGCGGTCGAGACCGCGGTGGCGACCGGCAGCATAGCAGCGCCTCCGGTTGAAAACCTCCCCCAGGTCTACATCGCCATCAAGGCCGACAGCGACCTGGCTCGCCGTGTCGCCGCATCGCTGCGCGCCGGCCTCAGCGGCTTCGATACCATCAATTTCATCGGCCGTGATGCCGACAGCCCGCCCGATCCAGTAACCGACGCCGCCAGCTTCGTATTCGATGTCCTGCCCGGGCCGCGTAGCGGCGACATCATGCTCGAGCTGCAAAGCGTGGCGACCGGCCGCGTGCTGCTCTCACGCAACCTGACCGCCGGCGACAGCGCGAACACCGCCATCGAGGACCAGATCTCCGGCATTTTGAGCTCGGCTCTTCCCGCCTCGGGCACGATCTACAACTACATCGAGCAGAGCGGCATCCAGACCGGGCTAACGGCGTGTCTGGTGCTCAACGGCAAATATTATCTCGACCAGAACGCCCAGACGCACGAAGCCGCTTACCGCTGCCTCGAAGATCTTGCCAACCGGGAGGCGAAGTCGTCGCTCGTCTATTCGGAACTCGCTTCCTTGCATCTCGAAGCGGTCACCGACCACTATCCCTACCCCGCCGACGCGACGATCGACAAAGCGATGACGTTTGCCCATCGCGCCATCCAGATGGGCCCGACCAGCCCCTACGCGCACCGCGCCCTTGGTTATCTCAATTCGCGCATGGGCGATTCCGCGGAATCGATCCGCTGGATGCGCAAGGCCTATGAGCTCAATCCCTACGATCTCGCAATGGCCGCCGCCTATGGCTACGGGCTGGTTTTCGCCGGCAGGTACAGCGAGGGCACCCCGATCATCGCTCACGCGGTGGACATCGCCAGCGCCCATCCGACATGGTGGGATTACGGGCTGTTCGCCGGAGAGTTCATGATGGGCGACATGAACAAGGCGACGCTTGCCAGCGACGGCTTGCGAACGACGGAAATGAAATCGCATTATCTGGCGGCGCGGCTGATCGGCGCCAAGGCTGCCGGCCGCGAGAAGCTGGCGAGCAGGCTGCTGCAGGAACTGACCGCCAAATTCCCGAAATTCGCAGCCGATCCGCGCGCAACTTTCGTCGAACGAAGATATCCCGCCGATCTGACCAACCGGCTGGTGGAAGCCCTGCGCGCCGCCGGCCTTGGCGGCGCCAGCTGACGTCTCCCGGCGCGTGCGCGACGTCAGGTGATCGCGAAGATTTTACTGGCCATCCGGACGGCCAAAGCGCAATTCAGACACAATTTGAACCGGCCAACCTGATCCCCCATAGGCCTGATCCCGCATAGACTGATCTCCACATAAGTCCGACTTCCCGCAAAGACTGATCCTCGCATAAGACCGCCCCGGCATCCTGACTGATTCCGGCACCAAGCCATAAAGTTTGCATGACCCCATCCCTTTACGCTGCCGAACGGGGCACCGGCCCGACAACGATTGCCTTCCTGCATGGTTTCGGTGGCTGCCACGACGACTGGCGCGATGTGGCCGAGTCTTTGGCGCCCGGCGCGCGGACCCTGGCCTATGATCTGCCGGGACATGGGCTGTCGCTCGATTTTCCGGGCGGCGGTCCGGCCAGGATTGCAGCCAGTGCCGTCCTTGCGGATCTTTCCGCTCGCGGGATAAAGCGGGCCCATCTCGTCGGTCATTCGATGGGCGGCGCGGTGGCCGCCCTGATGGCATTGAGCGAGCCCGAAAGAATGGCGTCGCTGACGCTGCTGGCGCCGGGCGGTTTCGGTCCTGAGATCAATGGTCCGCTGCTGCGTCGCTACGCCGCCGCTGCCGGCACGGATGACATCCGCGCCTGTCTTGCCGCCATGTCGGGACCGCAAAGCCGGCTGCCGCAGCATAGGGTCGAACTCCTCAACGAGATGCGCCGGCGCCCCGGCCAGTTGCGTACACTTGTCGAGCTCGCAGCCACCATGACCAGGGATGATCGGCAACGCGTCATCCCGAACGAGCGGCTTGAAACGCTGAATATGCCAATCATGGTGGTTTGGGGAACCGACGACGCGATGCTGCCCGTCAGCCAGGCGGACAGCGTGCCGAAGCATTTTCATCTGCACCACGTGCTGGAAGCCGGCCATATGCTGGTCCAGGAAGCGCCCGGCCTGGTCGTCGAGGCCGTCCGTCGCAATATGCGGCGCCGCAGCAGGCGACTTCGTCCAGGATTCGCCGCTGCGGCGAGCTGATCGGTCCTCGCGCAGGCACGGCGGCGGCGCTTGTGCTCATCCAGCGAACCGCTTGCCGGCCCGTCGATCTCGCAAGTGCATTTTGCCGACGGCTGTGTTAATTCGGTGTTAACCAAACCCGCGAGGCAACGCCGATGAAGGACGCAGGCGAGAACATCACCCAGATCGATCAGTCGCGAAAACTGTCCGATGCCATTCGCGACGTCAAGAACGCCTTCGCCGACCGCGACGACGTCGTCGTCGACATGCGCGAAGCGCATCGCATGCGGCTCGATCTGCTTGCCGCCGAACTCGCGCCGGTCTTCGGCGACGTACCCACCGATATGGACAGTTTCGACTTCGCCGTCTCGTCCGGCCTGCAGCCACGGCTGTGGATCGACGCGGTCAGCCATGTCGCCATGGGACGCGACTGCCGCACCTACCGCTTTCTCAAGGACACGCGCATCGGCCGCGTCGTGCTCGCCGAGTCGACCGAGATGAAGGTCGTTGCCGATCAGGTGACGCGCTATGTCGCCGAGCGCGTTGTCGAACGCCAGAGAATGATGGAAGGCGGCATCGAGCAAGCCGTCGCCGGCCTGAAACGCGCCCTGGTGGCGGAGGCCGAGCCGCCGCTGCAGATCGCTGCGCGCAGCAACGGCTGGTCGGCGTTCTTCTCGGGCCTCGGCCTGATCGCCGCCGGCGCGCTGGTCGGCCTGGCGATTTCGCTCGTGTTGTTCTGGGACCGCATCGTCGCGATGAAAATCAGCTTCTAGAGCGGTTCAGCGTTTCACGGAACGCTGAACCGCTCTATTTCTTTGTTTTGACGCAATTCCGGACTGAAAACCGCTTCACACTTTTCCTGGAATTGCTTGTCTTATGACTTTCGCTGCCGAATGGGTCAGAAAGGAACGCTGAGAGAGGGTAGCCGCCCTCCCTCAGCG
>NZ_JAMYME010000045.1:0-48477 GCF_040318345.1 Mesorhizobium sp. M1169
CACAAGAAGGAGAGCCTGAGGGCCTTGGCCGCCTGAGCACCGTCATGTGTCCGCCGCTCCGCTAAACACGGGGGCTGCGCGGCGGCCACGCCGACGTCACCGCAATGCCACGCCATTTTGCAGAACTTGACGCACACAACTAGGCCACCCCATGTATCAGGGTATGGCGAGAGGCTGGACGCTCCGATCTGCATGTCCAAAGCTTGCAGTTTCTGGTTCTGAGATGGGGTGGTGTGGCAGGGGACGTGGAGATAATCTCCACGCCCCTATGCCGATTCGGCGATTCGATGAATGACTGCATTGGGAAAATACGCCAGAACAGGGCTACGGCACCCTTCATGATCGAGTTCGCTTCCGCCAAACGGATCGATGTGACGTAGACCCCATCGATGCGAAAGTGCCGAAATAACATCTGTTGAAACGATTGCAGCGTTTGTGAAAGCAATTCGGGCCTTCTGCCGCATATCAGAGTTACGTCGATGGCAGGCGATTTTCTGAGAACATGAACCACAACTTTTTTTCACTAGCCGCGCGGGTCTGGCTTCCTTGACGGGGAGCGGGCGCTGGTCTTGGGCCGGGCAGATATCCGCCCAAAATTGACACTGCCCAGAAAACCCTGAAAACGCAATCGCGAGAAAGGAACAGAAAGGAACTCCCATGGACCGCAACTTCACTCGCGCTCGTTCCAAAGCCTGAAGGCAGATGGTCCAACGGCCCCGGTCGCGAAGTTTCTCGCATCCTAACCCAGATACTCAGGACCAATGTCGCCCGTATTGCTAAAAACCGCTTCCTGTGTCGGTTCTGCACGAGTTCGTTAGCCGGCCTGTTGCGAAATTGCTATTTTAGTGGAACATTCACTTCGGCAATTGGCAATTGGGGGGCCGAACCCGTTTTCCAAGTTCGCGGCGGCCGGTGGGGCAAATGCATGTCACGCAGTTTCTGATCGAGATGCTTACCGTGTTGGGTGCTGCACGGCAGGATGCCGACTATGCCGACTTCCGCAACGATAGCGTCTTCAACGACAAGATAGCGGGTAAGACCTTTATTGATATTGGCAGTCACCATGGCGAACTGTGTCTCGAGGCGCTTCGCCGCGGCGCGACGCGGGCTGTCGGAGTTGAACTCATTCGTGAGAATGTACTGATTGCTCGGCAAAAAGCAGAGCAGACGGGACTCTCGCCTGAATACCTGGAAGCGGATTTCGAGCGGATCGGAGATCTTGGAAGCTTCGATGTCGTCGCCTGCCTGAACGTCTTGCCACAACTGTTCGACCCGATCCATGCCTTGCGACGAATGGCGGCGATGGCGCGCGAACGTCTGGTTCTCGAATTGCCGAACCAGCCCAGCAAGTTGTTTTCGCGCTTTCGGACGCCCGGTCCCGCTATCGACGTTCCCTGGGCCAGGAGGATGCACGAAGTCGCCGGGCGCACCTTTCTACCGAACGTCGCCGCGATGGAAGGGATCTTCAATCAGCACATGGCGACATTCGAGCCTGTTCAAATTGTCCCGTCGAAGCCGCGAAACAGTTTTCTGGTGGTTGCTACCAAAAGACGTATCAAGCATCTGACCGTTGTGGCCGGACCGACCAGTTCCGGAAAAAGTACGTTCAAGAATCGGCTCATCAGCGATCAAGCGTTTCGTGTGTCCTTGGGTTTGCCCGAGGGAGTAACCGCGCAAGCCGACGCGAACGAGATAAGGCGGCTGCCAGATGGCCGGCTCGATCATGTCGTTTTGCACTATGATTTCTTTCGGCCTTATGATCGCGCGCTTGGAACCTATGAGCGCGATCCGGCGGCGGAATTCATTCGCTGCGCCGAACACCTCTCGATATTCACGATGATGACGCCCAAGGCGCGTATCCGTTCGCAGCTGGCCGTCAATGAGTTGAACAAGAAACGGATGAAACCGGACGCCAAGGTGCGCTACGAAGGCCTTTACGTCCGGTATGATTCCCCTGACTTCCTGGCAAGCTGGTACGACAAATGGTTCCGGTTCTGCGCCACCCTGGACCACAATCGACATCGGCTCGCTCGAAACGACGGAAACTACGAATTTTTCGACAGTGCGGATTGGCAACGGATTCACGCGGCAAATTATGGCGAAATCGACGATCTCAAGCCCGCCTAGAAACCACTTGTTGCCTTCCGACGTCTTCGACAAGAAGAAGGTCGCCATCTTTCTGCCGCGGGACACTGGGCTTGCCGAAGCGATCCGGGGTGCTGGTGCGCGCGATGTCGCAATCTATGGCAACGGTCCGGCATCACCTGACCAACTTCGTCTGACGTATCGAACCGCCAAAGATGTCGGTCGCAACAATGCGGATATCGTGCTGCTCGAGGGCCGGTCCGCCATGGCGCTGCGCTCGAAGGATCTAAAGCATATAGGGGGGGCAAGGCTCTTGCTCGTAAGGGCCAGCGCACGTTCGTTTCTCGCCGGGCTTCTGTTGCTAAATCATTTGCGGCGTGGGCGGCTCGCCTGGCGCGGGCAGGTAATGATGCCACCTGCCGCTAGCTGCCACAGGTCGCGCTGGCTTGTCTTCGAGAACGTCGCGCGCAAGCAGCGTAGCGCCAAATACTATGCCGCGCTTGGCCGCGGTATCGTGGACATGTTCAGTTCCGTCGCGGACCTTCGCTACAGCACGCTGCGGTCGGCGCAAAAGATCAGGGATCCGTCGACTTCAGGCGATATCGATCTGCTGGTCCACAATGACGATGCCGGCGAACTGGTGCGGCGAATGACGGAGCGTTTTGGCACGATCCCCCTCGACGTCTATACGCCGTTTAGCGTGCCGGGCCATTCGGATGGCAATGTCGCTTATCTGCCCCCTGCCCGCGCCCTGGACTTGCTTTCGCGGCGCGAGCGGGGCGAATGGGGCGAATGGCATCCGTGTCCAGCCGACGCGCTGTTGAGCTATTGCTATCATTTGCTTTTTCACAGGCAGCCAGGAGTGCTGGGCAAGGATGAAACCCTACTGCCGAAAACCTGGGACGATGAAGCACGGTTTGCCGAGCTCATGCGGCTTTGCGACAAGGCAGGCGTCGCTCGGGTTCGGACGTTGAGCGACATGGAAGCGCTATTGCGGCGCGAGAAATGGTTCCCCGAAAGCGAAACGATCAATTTCGTGGCAAGATCGAACGAATTCGTCCGGTCGAGATATGCGGTCAGGTCATCCTACTTGCCAGGCCTGGCCGTGTTCATCGTCCGCGAAGCCGCGCTGAAATACGAGCTGGTTGGTCCGATCGAAACGATACTTACCGCGGAAGGCTTCGACATCAAGCTGTCCGAAATGATACCCGTGGAACGGAGGATAGAAATTGCTTCGCTCTTTCGTGGCGGCAACTGGGCATCGTCGCAAGACAGCGAACCGGCTGGCGTGCCAGCCCATTTCATCGTCACGTTTGATCCCAACCCATTGCCGATGCCCGAGCAGGTGGAAATCGGACGCGCCTTTGTCGATAACAAACGTCTTTTGCTGAAGAAAAAATTAAGAAAACGGACCGCGCAACTCGCAGACAAGAAGCGTCTGAACGCTCTGCACTCGAGCGACAATTCGCTGCAGGCGCTCGACTATGTCAGGCTGCTTTGCCCCGATCGCTACGATGAATTCGAAGCGCTGGTTCTAAGTCCGTCCGTGCCGGGACGGTAAGACTGCGATGCGAGTTCGCGGTACGCGCACTGAGGGTTGTCGGCTGAACCGTCCTGCCTCAGTTGGAGCCTCCAATAAACGCGATCCGCGGCCCACAGCCACCGTCAGCAATTGCCGTGACGCAGCCGCGGCCATCCAGCGCTAGCTTGCCTTTACGACAATTGCCTGTCCCGTCGGAAGTTCGATGATGCCTTCCGGGCGATTTTCGAAGAATTGGTCAAAGGCCTTTCGGGCTCCAGGACAGAGCGCAGAGCCGTAGTCATCGCATATGATCAGGCCATGCGCGCACACTCGATCGTAGAAGAAGGCAAGCGCATCACGTGTCGGCTCGTATAGATCGACGTCGATATGGACCAGGGCGAAACGCCGGTCGGCGACGCCTGAAAGAGTTTCCGGTATCCATCCAACATGAACCGTGGTGTTGCCGAAGCCTGAAATATTCTCTCTGGCTACCTTCTCGTCGGTGATGAGATCGCCGGACTTCCATGACGTTCGGCCGTTTCGCTTGCGATCCTCTGCGGTCGGTTCCGAGAGGCCGGCGAACGAGTCGAAAAGGTGGTATTGCCGTGGCCGAAGATCGCTCATCAGCATGAATATCGTCGATCGGCCTTGTCTTACGCCGCATTCGGCCACATCGCCGTCGATACGTTCGATCGAGCGCAAGCAGCTTTGCAGGACGAAAGCTCGCGGATCTGGAATCCCGCGGATATTTTTGACCCGCTCTAGCGCCTTGCGGAAAAATGGCTGGTCCTTCCAGACCATATGGCTGGAATAGACATAAAAGCCGTATTTGTCGGCCTTCTTCTGAGATATCTTGTACCAAGCCACGCCTCTACGTTTTTTTGAAATAAAGGCAAGTGCCGCGTCTCTCAATTTCATCTGTATCCTCCAGCATTCGGTATGTGTTCATGAGACGGCAGAGAGAAACTCTGCCGTCATCAGTCGTGAAATGAAGTCGAGTTCCGGCTGAAGGACGTGGTCTTATCCCGCAACGAAGCGCTTCCGGTGCTCGTAATAAGCCAAGATCGTGAATGGAACTCCCATGCGCTGCGACTCAAGATCACGGCCACGTGCCTAGGCCAGTCTGGACATTGGCCGATTGCCTGCGGGAGTTAGCACACTGCCCAACTCGATCTGCGCGCCGCGAAGGATGCGCGGCACTTCCTCATCAGATATTTGCCCACAGCAAGGCAACGCCCTGCAGCAGATGCACCGCAAAAAGCCTTGTCGCAGTTAGAGCTGCAGAAAGCCCGACTAGGAGCCTCAGTCATCGTGATCGGGATCAGTCTCGCCGCGCCGCATTGGTCAGTCCCTGCCCCCGAGCTCCTGGAACGCTACGGTGGTCCCTGGGCCGACACACGGGTGCATAAATCGTGCCCCGTCGGCAAGGCAAGCCATATTTGTTCTTGCTTTGTGCCGGCAGCTATGCTACTAATTTGGCTATGGTGCTGATTTGCACCAACGACCGTCTTGCCGCGACATGCGGTTTTTCAGCCAGGCTCGATCAAAGCTCGCCCGCATCGCGGGGCCTTCGGCGAATCACGGCCGAGTGCCGGCCTTTTCGGCAGCTTCCGAGAATGGAAATCGGAAAAGCAGCTTCCGGTTCTCGTCGCAGATTTCGAAGGAAAGACCTGTCAGGACCGGGCTGCCGCTGAGCAGGCCCTCGGCCAGGATTTCCTTGGCCGAGGCCATTGCGTTATCCTGAGCCGCGGACAAACCGTCCAACTCCTGACCCTCGAAATCTTCCGTCAAGCGGCCCTCATTGTTTCGGAAATGGAAAAAATATCTCGGCATGGCTGCTCCGGTCGGTCGGTTTCTCTAATGCATGTCGCGCAAAACTGTGCAGCGGTTTTGCGGCAACGACATGCACAAAAACAGGCACTTACAGCGCATCGCATGAGGCCGATCGACGCGATGCGCTTTAGTGGCGAGCGCCTCAGGAACAGCGTCGGATTTGTGCACGACAGCACCGTGCGATTTTGGCGTTGGGATTCATGGCGTTTAGGCCTTCATGCGTCAGGTCGATCGAACAGCACCCCCAGCCCGTGTTCGAACGCACATGCCGCAATCATGTCGTCCAGGACTTTTCCGGAGGCCGGGCAATTCGGCATGACAGCCCTGATCGCGATCTCAGCCGCTGCGGTGGAAACCGCATCGTGGCGCCTCTTCCTGGTCTCCATGTATTGCTCGAGCAGAATTTTCAGGCGCCGCGCGGCAATCTCGTCAACGACCATCGTTCTCCCTCGATTCGGCACAATCCGTCTTCCGGGTCTGTCCTCCGGATGAAGGTCCGCTGCCATTGGGTAGCAGCGGACCACTCGGCTGGGTGAGCCAATGACCCGAGGCGGGGGTGTCTCGGACCGACACCACAATAGCTTCGGCAGGCCACTCGTTCCACAGACCGCTGTCGTTGGTAATTTTCGTACACTGAGCATTGCCGCAGACAGTCTGCGACCGTGGGATTTTTGCGTTATGCCCGTAGCCTGATAACCGGATCAGCTTCGGCTTCGATCGACATAGCTGTAGATGCCCGCGCCGATCGCGACCGCTCCTACAGTGATCAGAATCGATGGCACACCCATTAACGTGGCGATGATCCCCCAGACAATGGCGACGGCAATTGCGCCGGCCGTTCCCAGCACCAGTCTAAGCCGTTTCGACATTTTCCGTTTCCCCCAAAGTGCATCTTCCTTTTTCTGGTCGAAATACCGCAATGCGGCAGCATTGTCTGCGCTTTGTTCAACTTTTTTCGCCGCCCTGAGCCCGACCGCTGAGGCGTAAGCGATCCGTATGCGGCCTTGTTGCAAATACCCGCTCGACAATCAGGAAGCTTGGGCGCGAGCCCGAGAAGCGAGGCGTCAGAAAGCGAGGTATCTATGCAAAATTTTCGGAATTTACTCCGGTTCTCGATCATGGCCATGGCGGCCACGACAACCGCAATAGTGATCACCGGCCTTACCCCCGAGACGACCGAAGCGAATTTGATTTGCCATAGGTTGGTCTGCAAGAAGGCGAGCAATGAACACAGTGCTTTCGGCACCAAATATCAGCGCAAATGCACCTGCGAAAATACAAACGAGGGCGCCAACAACCATCGCTCGCCACACAACCTCAACAACAGGCCCATCGGTGGCTCAAGCAGCAGCAGTGGTTCGAGCGGCACCAGCAGTTCGAGCGGCAGCAGCGGTTCGAGCGGTAGCAGCGGATCGAGCGGCACCAGCGGTTCCAGCGGCACCAGCGGTTCGAGCGGAAGCAGCGGTTCGAGAGGCACCAGCAGTTCAAGCGGCAGCAGCGGTTCGAGCGGCAGCAGCGGTTCGAGTGGCACCAGCTGTTCAAGCGGCGTCATTGACGGAACAAGCAGCGGCGGCTCAAGCGGATCGAGCAGTAGCAGCGGATCCAGCGGCGGCAACGACGGGACAAGCAGCAGCGGATCCAACGGCAGCGGTGGAGTGTAGCGGCTGCTCAAGTGGCACCAGCGGCGGCGGGTGGGCACACTACGTGACCCGTCGCGGCCGCCGACGACGATCAACCCTCATGCAACGGGAGTAGCAGCTTGACGCTCCAACCGAAATCCGCGACCGCGCCCCTCACCGGCCTTGCAGGACTGTTTGGTCTTGCGCTGGCCGTCGGAGTGCTCGTCAACAGAAGCTGGCCTGTACATTTGCAGGCCATGACTGTCATTGCAGCTACCGCGGCAGCGATGATCGCGGTCGACACGGCCTATTTCCAGACGTTCCGGAGGCGTTCGACGGGATTGCAGGCGAAGCCGATGCGAGTGCTTGAAGTCGAGCGCGTCGTGCGCAAGCTCATCGGCTTCATCGTCACGCTCACGACCATTGCCGCAGTCTACTGGATAGCGCCGGAATACCGGCGCGGGTTTTACGCCCCCTACTGGGCGGCGCTTTACGACACCTTGCCGGCGCTGCTCGTCGCCGCGCCGTTTTATGTTGCCTATGTCGACCGCCGGCAGACCGATCCGGAAGATTCATATGCCGAAATCGGTGCATTCGTCCTCAGCGGCGCCGTGCCGCAAAGGACCGAGCAGATACGCCAGCACGTGCGGGGCTGGATCGTCAAAGGCTTCTTCCTGCCGCTGATGTTCGTCTATCTGTGCTCCACACTGGGTTCGATCCTTGCCGGGCTGGAACAACCGTATCGATTCGACATCATGCGCTGGCACGCTTTTGCAATCGATCTCCTGTTCATGGTGGATGTTCTTGTCGCGGTCGTCGGCTACGTCTTCACGCTGCGCGTCCTCGACAATCATATCCGCACCGTCGAGCCCACCGTATTCGGCTGGCTGGTCTGTCTTGCCTGTTATGAACCCATCAACGCCGCCACCCGTGCCTACCTGAACTACGAAACGGGCGCCAACTGGACGGCGGTGATGCCCTCACCGGCGCTCCAGGTTTTCTGGGGATCGGCGATCCTCTTCTGCATCTTGATTTTTGTCTGGTCCACCGTGAGCTTTGGCCTGAGATTTTCCAATCTCACCAATCGCGGAATCATCACCTGCGGACCGTATCGCTGGATCAAGCATCCGGCCTATGTTTCGAAAAACCTGTCGTGGTGGCTGGTCTCCCTACCTTTCCTCACCGCCGCAGGACCCGCTGAAGCGCTGCGGCACTCCGCCATCCTGCTCGCGCTCAATGCCATCTACGCACTCCGCGCCATCACCGAGGAATGCCATCTGTCACGCGACCCCGATTACGTCGCCTATCGCGATTACATCAGCGAAAACGGCGCCGTTGCTCAGCTCAAACGACTGTTCGCGAAAGCGAGTCGGTCGCCGATCAGGCGCTCAGGCTGAATGCCCTTGCTCGGACATCTGCGGCAGCTGGCCTATCGCCTCAAGGCGTGATCGCGATGCCGATCCTCGCCGCTCATCGGCAACGGCCGATCGCCCTCGAGCAGGCGGGTGATCCGGGCGAAGCCGGCAAAAGCCTTTCTCGCTTCCTCGGTCGACATCCGGCCGGCCATGGCCGCAGCGCAGCAATTCACGGCGCACTGGTAAACCGGCCCGCGCCGCCCGGCCGGCCATTTTCGCAAGAATGCCATCGCTTCGGCAACGCTGTCGATCTCCTCCACGGGCTGTCCCTGTCCGCGCAAAATCCGCACGGGCGAAAAGAATTGCAAGCGGTCCATCATTTCCTCCCCGTCGACCGGATGCGTGCGATCGAACCCCACTAAACTCGCGAACCCGACTTTGGTTCCCGGCAAAACATGGCTTGGCCTGAAAAATGTTTGCTGGACGAGACGAGCAGCGGTGGACGCGCCCGGCAGCTCCAATTGGGTGACATCTTGCCCCAATTGGGTGACATCTTGCCATTGTACGGGAACGTTAGGGCGGCTGATGCATTTCGATGCCACGAGCAGTCTTTTTGAGGGAAATGCCAAAACATGAGAATAGCCCATGTGGCGCCGCTCCATGAATCCGTGCCACCCCGGTTCTATGGAGGGACGGAGCGCATCGTCTCCTATCTGACCGAAGGATTGGTCGAGCTTGGCCATGACGTGACCCTGTTCGCCAGCGGCGATACCAAGACATCGGCGAAATTGGTGGCGTGTCGCGAGCGCGCGCTCCGTCTCGATCCGCGCCCGCACAAATCCGAAACCGCGGCGCATCTCTCGATGCTCGCCGAGGTGAGGAGCCGTGCGCAACAGTTCGACATCATCCATTTCCATCTCAGCCACTTCCTGCATTTTCCTTTCTTCGAACACATGCCCGACCGGACGGTGACGACACCGCATGGCAGGCTCGACTATGTCGACCTGGCCCCGGCCTACGAACATTTTCCGCGCTTTCCGATGATCTCGATTTCGCGCAGCCAGAGAACGGGGCTACCCAGAGCAAATTGGCTGGCGACCATCCATCACGGGCTACCGATCAATATGTACGAGCCGACTTTCGAGACGGAGGTGGACGAGCCGTATCTGGCCTTTCTGGGCCGGCTGTCGCGCGACAAGCGCCCGGATCGTGCCATTGAGATCGCCTTGCGCTCCGGGCTGAAACTGAAGCTTGCGGCAAAGATCGGCGACGACGACCGCCCTTTTTTCCACGACACGGTCGAGCCGCTGATCGACGGCGACCGTGTCGACTATATCGGCGAGATCGAAGAGGACAGAAAAGTGGAATTCCTCGGCAAGGCGGCCGGCCTGCTGTTTCCGATCGATTGGCCGGAGCCGTTCGGTCTTGCCGCGATAGAGGCTATGGCCTGTGGCACGCCGGTAATCGCCTGGAAATGCGGTGCCCTGCCGGAGATCATCGACCACGGCGTGACCGGTTTCCTTGTCGATACGGTCGATGCCGCAGTCGCCTCGATACCGGAATTGCTGCGCCTCGACAGGCGACAGGTGAGAGCCGTGTTCGAAAACCGTTTTTCTGCCACGAGAATGGCCCACGACTATGTGGCTGCCTATGCGCGCCTGATCGGTACTCCCGGTGAAGCGAGAGCGTCCTGATCGGCGTCATTGTGGACGTTGGAACGAAACGACAGAGCTTGTGACGTATGAATCAACTCGACGAGCGTAAGCTTGATCCCGCCGTAGCCCTTGCCTCCCTCGACGAGGTTGCGCCCCGGGAGCCGCACCGGCTGTTCGCCCTCAAGCAAGCCGACTGCTTCGCGGTGGCCGACGCCTATGGCGACATCCGCGGCGCCGGCGATGGCTTTTTCCGAGACGACACGCGTGTGCTTTCGGAATTCCGGCTGACGGTCGGTGGCCGGCAAATGTCGTTGCTCGGCGCCTCGCTCAGCCAGGACAATGTGCTTTTCACCTCGAACCTGACCAATCTGCCGATCCAGAGTGTCGGTGGTCGCGACATTCCGCAGGGCGCGATCCACATAGAACGCGTCAGGCTGCTTTGGCAGGACCGGCTGTTCGAGCGCATCACCCTTTCCAACTACAGCCAGGAATCGTCGGCCATTCGGGTTTCCTTGCATTTCGCAGCAGATTTCCGCGACATGTTCGAGGTGCGCGGTTCGACCCGGCTCAAGCGCGGAATAGCCCACGCCGCCGAGACCAGTCCGACATCCGTGGTGCTTCGATATGACGGGCTGGACCAACTCGTGCGGCTGTCGGCGATCTCGTTCTCGCAGGCGCCGGACAATTTGACCGCCAGCCGCGCGGATTTCCTGGTTGCGGTGACGAAGCGCAGCAGCGAGGTCCTCTATATCGAGGTCGGCCCGGAAGTGGCGGAGACACCCGACCGCGACCGTTTTCGGGCTGCAGCCGCCCGCGCTCGCTTCGGCATGCGCGCCAAACGCCGCCACGGCGCGACGGTGCACAGTTCTGGCCGCGTCTTCAACGACTGGATCGAACGCGCGCGCGCGGACGTGGCGCTGCTGACCACCGAGCTTGCAACCGGACCTTACCCCTATGCCGGCATACCCTGGTTCTCGACGGCATTTGGCCGTGACGGGGTGATTTCCGCATTGCAGATGCTGTGGTTGAATCCTGGGCTGGCGCGCGGCGTACTCGCCTTTCTCGCCCAGCATCAGGCGACCGAAACGTCGCCGTTCAGCGATTCGCAGCCCGGCAAGATCATGCACGAGACCCGCAAGGGCGAGATGGCGGCACTGCGGGAGCTCCCGTTCGGCCGCTATTACGGCGGCGTCGATACCACGCCGCTCTATATTCATCTCGCTTGCGCCTATGCGGATCGTACCGGCGACATGGCGTTCGTCGACAGCCTGTGGCCATCGCTCTGTGCAGCGGCCGAATGGACGGAGGAGACAAGCCGCGCGACCGGCTTCGTTACCTACCAGCGCGGCGCCGAGACCGGCCTTGCCAACCAGGGCTGGAAGGACAGTTTCGATTCCGTCTTCCATGCCGATGGCCGCATGCCCAAGGGGCCGATCGCCCTGGTCGAGGTGCAAGGCTACGTCTTTGCCGCGTTCCGTGGGCTGGCGGCGCTCGCCCGCCGCCGCGGCGAGGACGACAAGGCCGATCATTGGGAGGAACGCGCCGAAACCATGCGCGCCGCGGTGGAACGCCATTTCTGGATGGACGATCTCAATTTCTATGCACTGGCGATCGATGGTGCAGGCGAGCTCTGCAAGGTACGGACGTCGAATGCCGGCCATCTTCTCTTTGTCGGGCTGCCCGAGCCGGAACGGGCGCAGATGGTCGCCGATCAGCTGCTCTCCGCGTCGTTCCACTCTGGTTGGGGCGTGAGGACGCTGGCCGACGATGCGATATTCTTCAATCCGATGTCCTACCACAATGGTTCGATCTGGCCGCACGACACCGCCATGTGCGGTGCGGGCCTGGCACGTTATGGCGTGCGCGACAGCGTGGTTCGGCTGATGAGCGGCACGTTCGAATCGGCTGTCCATTTCAACATGCGTCTGCCGGAACTGTTCTGCGGCTTTACCCGGTCGCCGGGCGAAGCGCCCATCGCCTATCCCGTCGCGTGCCTGCCGCAAGCCTGGTCAGCGGGATCGGCCTTCATGCTGATGCAGGCCTGCCTTGGGCTCGAAATCGACGGCTGGAACAGCGAAATCCGGGTCACCCGCCCAAGGCTGCCGATCGGCATCGACACGCTGACATTGCGGCATCTGGGTGTCGGCTCGACAGTGGTCGACCTCACATTCCAGCGTGTCGGCGACCGGGTCGTCGCCTTTCTTGCCGACCGGTATGAGGGGATGGTGCCGCTCATCGTGCGCACTTGATGCCGCCGCGCTGCGGCGCATCGAAAATGACGCGCGCGTTGCAATCGTCCGGAACCGATAGCCTCTTTGTGCGTTGCAAAAATGGGCGGGGTGGGGACGCTGTCGTTGTCATACGGCGGCGAACCAGAAAACAAATAAAAAAAACGGCTATCGGCCGGCCGGAGGCGAGATCACATTCCATGTCAGATTATACTGTAAACCTGCTCTGGGTTTTGCTGATTGCAAGTTTTGGCTTTTCCGCTTTTGCCATTCTCCTGTCGATATCCCGCCAGCGCCGCGGTCGCGCAACGGCCGCCGCATACACGCCGAGCGAGGATGTCGCCTCGGAAGCGGCACGCAAGGTGCTGCGCGAGTTCGAAAAGAACGGCCAGTCCGCCGATGCGGCACTGGTCACGTGGTCGCCCGACACGTTGCGCAAGATCCTGGCCGACGACCTGCCGGACGCACAGGTCATCGTGGTGTCCAACCGCGAACCCTACATCCACAACATCAAGGACGACGGGGTCCAACTTTTGGTGCCGGCCAGCGGCCTGGTTTCGGCACTCGAGCCCATCACCCGCGCCTGTGCCGGCACCTGGATCGCCTATGGCGGCGGCACGGCAGACCGTCTCACCGTCGACAAGGACGACCGGGTGCAGGTGCCGCCAGGCAATCCGTCCTACACGCTGCGCAGGGTCTGGCTGACGGAGGAGGAATATCAGGGCTACTATCTGGGCTTCGCTAATGAGGGCCTATGGCCGCTTTGCCATATCGCCTTCACCCGCCCCGTGTTTCGCGCCTCGGACTGGGACGCCTACGAGGCCGTCAACCGCAAATTCGCCGATACGGTGGTTGCCGAAGCCCGCAACGAACGGCCGATCGTGCTGGTGCAGGACTATCATTTCGCGCTGCTGCCGCGCATGATCCGCCAGCGCCTGCCGGACGCGATAGTCATCACCTTCTGGCATATCCCGTGGCCTAATTCGGAAGTATTCAGCATCTGTCCGTGGCGTGAGCGGATCCTGGAAGGACTGCTCGGCAGTTCGATCATCGGCTTTCATACCCAATTCCATGCCAACAACTTCACCGAAAGTGTCGACCGCTTTCTGGAGAGCCGGATCGAACGGGCAGACGCGGCAATCTCCTATGGTGGGCAGACCACATTGGTCCACGCCTATCCCATTTCCATAGAATGGCCGGCCCAATTGCTGGCAAAACTGCCGTCTGTGGAGGAGTGCCGCGCCAGCGTGCGCGACAGATTCGGCCTGTCTGCGGATACCAAACTATGCGTTGGCGTCGAGCGCCTCGACTACACGAAAGGCATTCTCGATCGCTTCCATGCCTTGGACGAATTGTTCACGAGATATCCCGAATGGATAGGCAAGGTGGTTTTCCTGCAGATCGCCGCGCCGAGCCGGGGGACATTGCCCGCCTACCAGCAACTCCACGACGAATGCCGCCGCTGTGCCGAGGAGCTCAACCGGCGCTATGGCAGCGAGACATACAGCCCTATCCTGATGGTCGCCGAACATCATCGGCAGGAGCAGGTCTACGAGGTCTATCGTGCCGCCGACATCTGTATGGTCACCAGTCTGCATGACGGCATGAACCTTGTCGCCAAGGAATTCGTCGCAGCGCGCGACGACGAACAGGGCGTGCTTTTGCTCAGCACCTTCGCCGGTGCCTCGCGCGAATTGCTGGAAGCACTGATCGTCAACCCCTACGATGCGGCGATGATGAGCGAGGCGCTGTTGCAGGCGCTGACGATGACGCCGGAAGAGCAGCGCGAACGTTTGCGGCCGATGCGCGAGATGGTCCGCGACAACAATGTCTACCGCTGGGCCGGCAGCATGCTGCTGGACGCCGCGCGCCTGCGCAAACGCGGCGATCTCGACAGGGTGACCGGAACCGGCGAGCGCCCGCCATCGAACACCAACAACGTCATCTCGATGTTCGAGCGGGCTCGGAAGGCAGCGTCGTGAAAAGCTTTGAACAACCACCGGCGTTGAACCTGTCGGAAGGGCAATGGGCGCTCTTCCTCGACATCGACGGAACCCTGCTGGAACACGCTGCCCATCCCGACGCGGTGTTCGTCGGCGAGGAATTGCGCAATCTGCTCGAACGCATCGAGCGGCGGCTGGATGGTGCGGTCGCCTTCATCACCGGCCGATCGATTCCCGCCGTGGACAAGCTGTTCCACCCGCTGAAGCTGCGGATTGCCGGACTGTATGGGCTGGAGCACCGGCTGACGCCGAGCGGTCCGATCGATGCCGCCGACGCGCCGGCCGACATCGCCGCCCTTGCGGACGAGATCGAGGCCGAACTGGGCAGCGGCAAGGTCTATGTCGAGCGCAAGGGGCCGGTCCTTGCCGTTCATACAAGAGCAGCACCGCAACTGCTTGCACCCGCAATCCAGCTCGTCGAACAGGCATTGGCCCGGCTTCCGAAGGGTTATCGGGTGCTTCCGGGAAACGCCGGCGTCGAGCTCATGCCTTTGGAAGCCGTCAAAGGTGCTGCCATCCGGCGTTTCATGGACATTCCGCCCTTTGTTGGCCGGCGGCCGATATTCCTCGGAGACGATACATCGGACGAACACGGGTTCGAGGCGATCAATGAAATTGGCGGCATCTCCATCCGCGTGAAGCCGAACGGACCGACGGCCGCAACCTATGTCCTCGACGACGTGACGGGCGCAATAGCCTGGCTCGAGGCCAGTTTCGAGACGTCGGCGGTGGCCTGATCGCGCCGTGGCCCGGTTCAGCTGATCTTCCCGTCCACCATGTGAATGCGGCGATCCATGCGTGCGGCCATGTCGACGTCATGCGTGACTGCCACGACCGTCTTGCCGCGTTCGCGCACCAGATTCTGCAGGATTGTGAACACCTGCTCCGAGCCCTTGCTGTCGAGGCTCCCCGTCGGCTCGTCTGCCAGGATAGCCACCGACAGCGATGGAGGAGAGTTGATGAGTAGGAAATCGCGTGCTTCGACCGATGCTGTTCTCAAGGAACTGCGCGCCTTCGGCCTCACCTATCCAGGCGCCGAGACAAAGAGTCCGTGGCCTGGTCACGACGATCTCGCGGTGAAAGGCAAGACCTTTGCTTATTTGAGCCTTGAAGGCGAACGGTTCAGCATCTCCCTCAAACTCCCCTACAGCGGCGACGAGGCGAGAAAGCTCCACTATGCGTCGCCGACGGAGTACGGCCTTGGCAAGAGCGGATGGGTGACGTTCGAACCAGCACCGGACGAACTGCCACCGATGGGACAACTGAAGTCATGGCTCGATGAGAGTTATCGCGCACAAGCGCCCAAAAAGCTTGCCGCCCTGATCACTCACAAGGTGGACTCTGGAGCTTAGGTCGAGCGATCGGTGTCACCCCACCGAATCGCCGGCGCTAGAAGCTCAACGACGCCACGCCGATAAGCGCGTTTCTCATTGAATGACTTTAAGCCCAAAGCCGGCAAATCGTCTGCTTGCCGGTTCCCCTGCGTCAGGCTTAACCTGCGTGCCATGCGTGGAGGCGCGTGCGGTTGCAAGGGGAGGACATAGCAATGACAATACAAGGCGCATCACCGGACCTGTACAATGAGGATCTCGCTCCGGCGAAGGTTCGAAACTGGGGACCGTTCTCGATCTTCAACGTCTGGACGTCGGACGTCCACAGCCTGTGGGGCTACTATCTCGCTGCCAGCCTGTTCCTGTTCTGCGGCGGCTTCGTCAACTTCATCATCGCCATCGGTATCGGTTCGCTGATCATCTATGCGTTGATGAACATGGTCGGCTATGCCGGCGTGAAGACCGGGGTGCCCTACCCGGTCCTGGCGCGTGCCTCCTTCGGCATCTGGGGCGCCAACATACCGGCGCTGGTGCGCGCCATCGTCGCCTGCTTCTGGTACGGCGCGCAGACGGCGGCCGCCTCCGGGGCGATCGTAGCCCTGCTGATCCGCTCGCAATGGTTCGCCGACTTCAACCAGAGCACACATTTCCTCGGCCATTCCGGGCTCGAGGTGATCTGCTTCGCCGTCATCTGGGCGCTGCAACTCCTGATCATCCAGAAAGGCATGGAAACGGTGCGCCGCTTCCAGGATTGGGCCGGACCGGCGGTGTGGGTGATGATGCTGATCCTGGCGATCTATCTTTGCATCAAGGCAGGCACCTTCGCTTTCACCAGCGACATCCCGATGGATGTGCTGCTGGAAAAGACAAAGGACGCGGGCGTGCCGGGCACGCCGGGCTCCTGGACCTCGCTGTTTGCGGTGGCCGCGATCTGGGTGACCTATTTCTCCGCGCTCTATCTCAACTTCTGCGATTTCGCGCGCTACGCCCCCGACAAGGCATCGCTGCGCAAGGGCAACATCTGGGGCCTGCCGGTCAATCTTATCCTGTTCTCGCTGGTCGCCGGCGTTACGACGATCGCCGCCTTCGACGTCTATGGCGAGGTGCTGCTGCATCCCGACCAGATTTCGGCGAAATTCGACAGCTGGTTCCTGGCGGCGCTCGCAGCCCTGACCTTTGCGGTGGCGACGCTCGGCATTAATGTGGTGGCGAACTTCGTGTCGCCGGCCTTCGACTTCTCCAATGTCTTTCCACGCCAGATCGACTTCAAGAAGGGCGGCTACATCGCGGCGCTGATCGCGCTGGTGCTCTATCCATTCGCGCCCTGGGAAGGCAGTGCCGCCTCCTTCGTCAACATCATTGGCGCAACGATGGGGCCGATCTTCGGCGTGATGATGGTCGACTACTATCTGATCCGGAAGGGCGAGGTCGACGTCGATGCGCTCTACAGGGAGAATGGCGAATTCCGCTTTCAGGGCGGCTGGCATGTCAACGCCTTCATCGCCGCCGGTATCGGCGCGGTCTTCTCCTCGATCCTGCCCAACTTCACCAGCCTGCTGCCGTCATGGTGGGGCGTCTATGGCTGGTTCTTCGGCGTGGCAATTGCCGGCGTTATCTACTACAATGCTGCGCACGATGGCACTCGGTGCCGGAGCCAGGATAGCCAAAGCTTGAGCGATTCGGGGCGGCGCGAGCCGCCCCGTTCATTCTGCGACCATCTCGGCCAGGCGGCGCACCGTATTCCAGTTGCGCGAGGTGCCGATGCCCAGGCGTTTGTGACTGACCGCCGCAAGCAGCCGCGAACTCGGCGTCTCGCGCGAAAAGGCGATCCAGATGTCGCCGCCCACCGCCTGCAGCTTTTCATTCCTGCCGATATAGGCCCGCAGCGCAGCGACCGCATCAGGGGGAACAGGCGACCGCATCACGCGCACCGCCACCTGGTCCGCGGCCTCAGCCGATTCGGCTGGGAACGGATTGCCGGCCGCCAGCTTCAGCCAGCCGTCGGCGCGGCGCACGATGATGTCGACGTGGCGGCCGAAAGTCTTTGCGAACGCCGCCTCCAGCCGCTGCTCCAACGCCGCAAGTTCTGTTTCTTGCGCCTCGAAGACCAGATTGCCGGTCGCTACCAGTGTGCGCGGGTTATTCAGACCCAGGCCCTCGGCCATCGCCTTCAGATCGGACATGACGACCCGCCGCCCCTCGCCCAGGACAATGCTGTAGAGCAGCGCGACGTAAGTTTGCATGGGCGGCTAGTTTAGACCAGCCGCGACTGCTCTACCGCCGCCTCGATGAAGCTGGCAAACAGCGGGTGCGGATCGAGCGGCCGGCTTTTCAACTCGGGATGGTACTGCACGCCGATGAACCAGGGGTGGTCGGGATATTCGACCGTTTCCGGTAGCACGCCGTCCGGCGACATGCCGGCAAACACCAGGCCGCAATCCTCGAGCCGCTCCTTATAGTCGACATTGACCTCGTAGCGGTGGCGATGGCGTTCGGAAATCTGGGTATCGCCATAGATCTCGGCGATCTTCGATCCCTTGGCGAGGTCGGCCTGGTAGGCACCGAGCCGCATGGTACCACCAAGGTCGCCGGTTTCCCTGCGCTTTTCCAGCATGTTGCCCTTCAGCCATTCGGTCATCAAGCCGACAACCGGCTCCTCGGTTGGACCGAACTCGGTCGATGATGCGTGCTCGACGCCGGCCAGCGAACGCGCCGCCTCGATGCAGGCCATCTGCATGCCGAAGCAGATGCCGAAATACGGCACCTTGCGTTCGCGCGCGAACTTCGCCGCCAGGATCTTGCCCTCCGAGCCGCGCTCGCCAAAACCGCCGGGGACGAGAATGCCATGGACCTTCTCCAGCCACGGCGCCGGGTCTTCCTTCTCGAATATCTCGCTTTCGATCCAGTCGAGCTTGACCTTGACCCGGTTGGCGAGGCCGCCATGCGACAGCGCCTCGATCAGCGATTTGTAGGCGTCCTTGAGGCCGGTATATTTGCCGACGACGGCAATGGTCACTTCGCCTTCTGGATTGTGGATGCGGTTGGACACCGCTTGCCACCGTTCCATGCGCGGCTTCGGCGCCGGATCGATGCCGAAGGCCGCCAGCACTTCCGAATCCAGCCCTTCATTGTGATAGGCCATCGGCACGTCGTAGATATGCGGGACGTCGAGCGCCTGGATGACGGCGCTTTCGCGGACATTGCAGAACAGCGACAGCTTTCTGCGCTCTTCCTTGGGGATCGGCCGGTCGGCGCGGACCAGCAGTATGTCGGGTGCAATGCCGATGCCGCGCAACTCCTTGACCGAATGCTGCGTCGGCTTGGTCTTCAGTTCGCCTGCCGTCGGAATGTAAGGCATCAAGGTCAGGTGGACGTAGACGGCGTTGTTGCGCGGCAGGTCGTTGCCGAGCTGGCGGATCGCCTCCAGGAACGGCATCGCTTCGATGTCGCCGACGGTGCCGCCGATCTCGCACAGCACGAAATCGTAGTCGTCATTGCCGTTGAGGACGAAATTCTTGATCTCGTCGGTGACGTGCGGAATGACCTGCACGGTAGCGCCGAGATAGTCGCCGCGCCGCTCGCGCTCGATGATGTTCTTATAGATGCGGCCGGTGGTGATGTTGTCCTGCTGGTTGGCCGAGCGGCCGGTGAAGCGCTCATAATGGCCAAGATCGAGATCGGTCTCGGCCCCGTCATCGGTCACGAAGACTTCGCCGTGCTGATAGGGCGACATCGTGCCGGGATCGACATTGAGATAGGGATCGAGCTTTTTGATGCGTGCGCGATAGCCCCGCGCCTGCAAGAGAGCCCCAAGGGCCGCTGCAGCAATGCCTTTTCCAAGTGAGGAAACCACGCCGCCTGTGATGAATACATATCGCGCCATGGGAGTCATCGCTTAACGCGGCCGAATTGATTCCGCCAGAGAAAAAACCGCCGCGAAGGCTTTTTCCCAAGAAGGCGCTCTGGTCGTTGGCGTATCAAAACAAAAGGGCCGGCGAGGCCGGCCCTTTTGGCACGATCTGTCAAAGCGTCAGATGATGACGACTTTGGTGCCTACTTTCACCCGGCGGTAAAGGTCCATGACGTGCTCGTTGATCATACGGAAGCAGCCATTGGAGGCGCTGGTTCCGATTGACTGCGGCGCGATGGTGCCGTGAATGCGCAGGTGGGTATCTTTCTTGCCGTCGTAAAGATAGATGGCGCGCGCACCGAGCGGATTGTCGCCGCCGCCGGGCATGCCGTCCTTGTACTGGCCATAGTGCTTGGGTTCGCGCTTTTGCATATCCAGCGTCGGAATCCAGCGCGGCCATTCCTGCTTGTCGCCGACGGCAACCGTACCCTTGAACTGCAGGCCTTCCCGGCCGACCGCGATGGCATAACGGCGGGCGGTTGACGATGATTCGACGAGGTAGAGACGACGGGCGCTGGTATCGATGACGATGGTGCCGGGGTTGTAGCCGGTGAATTCGACCTCCTGCGGCACGAATTCCGGCTTGACCTTGAACTGCCGCTTGGCCTGCTTCCTTTCGAGCGCGGCGTCGAGCGCGCGTGTTTCCGGAAGCAGCGACATCGACGAAGAGGATGTGCCGCCGAACAGTCCCGCGAACAGCCCGACGCTCTGCGGCTTCTGCCCGACCGGTTCGCTGCGCAACTCGCCATTGTTGCCGGTCAGCGCAACGTTCATGGCCTCGGCCGGGATCGGCTCGGCCGACTGGATCGGCGCAATGGGCGTAATCGGTTCGATGATGTTGACGGTCTTCTTCTTGGCCGGCGTGGCGTCAGCCACCTTGGCCGTTGCGAGCGGCTGGCTCTTCTTGGCAAGGAACGCCTGCCGTTCCGCATCGGCTTTGCCTTTCGCCGCCTCGCGCATCGCCAGCTTCCTAGCTTCGAGTGCCTTGGCGCGAGCGGCGTCCTTGTCGGCTGCGATCTTGGCTTCGATCTTGCGGATCTGCGCAAGGTCGTCCGGCGTCGGATCTTTCTTCTTCTTGAGAAGCTTCAATTGCGCTGCATCGCTTTTGGCAGCGACCTTGACGACGTCGGTTGTTGTTGCGGCTTTGTGGGCCGAGTTTGCCGTCGGCATGGCCGCGAAAGCGGGCGCACCTAGGCTGAGCACGGCACAAAGGCCGGCAAAAATGAAGCTGCGAAGCTGCATGGGGAAGATCCGATCGTTCAATGCTTGTTGCCCACGGCGTCGCCCGGCGCCCCCCAAGGACGCCGAGAATGCCGCGTGCAACGTATAATCGATTAGCCGGAAGCGCCTCAAGCGTGAGGCGCAGTCGAATCTTCATGATCGTGCGGCATTTGCCGCGACTGTGTTCAAACGACAACAGATCGCGGCATAAGTTGCCCTATTACTGGTTGGGGACCTGCGGCGTGGCCGGCGCGGCGGCGCCGTTTGTCGCTGGCGGCGTCGCCGGAGCGGTTGCCGGCGGCGTCGTTGCCGCGCCATTGCCGGACGGCGGGGTCGGCGCCGTGGTGCCTGAAGGCGGCGTCGGCGTCGTGGTTCCAGGCAATTGGTTGAGTACGCCCTTGCCTGCTCCGTCCGAGGTCGCCGGCACGCGATCGAGAATGTCGATCGGCTTCTCGCCATAGCGCGCAACGATCGACAGTGTCAGCGAGGTGACGAAGAAAGCGGCAGCCAGGATCGCCGTCGCCCGCGTCAGCGCATTGGCGGCGCCACGCGCGGTCATGAAGCCCGATCCGCCGCCGATGCCGAGGCCGCCGCCTTCGGAGCGCTGCAGCAGCACCACGCCGACAAGCGCGAGCACGACCATGAGGTGGACGACGATCAGTACGGTTTCCATAATTTACCCTGGCAAGGCCTTGTGCGGCCGCTGATTTGGAGGCGGCTCAATACAATGCTTTGACGGCATTTCCAAGCCCGTGGCCGGAATATGGGAAGCAATGCGTCCTTTGCAACGATTTCGACGTCGGCCGTCCGCTCAAATGCAGCAACCAGCCCTTGTATCAAGCGATGTTTCGATAGGCTTCCGCGATGCCGAGGAAGTCCGCCGCCTTTAGGCTGGCGCCGCCGACCAGCGCGCCATCGACATTCCTGACGCCGAGCAACTCGATGGCGTTGGACGGCTTGACCGAGCCGCCGTAGAGAATGCGCATCTTGGCCGCCGTATTGCCGAGCTTCCGTGCCAGTTCTTCGCGGATATGCGCATGTGCCTCGGCGACGTCGGCGGCGGTCGGGGTCAAGCCGGTCCCAATCGCCCATATTGGCTCATAGGCAATGACGGTGTTGGAAGCCGTGGCGTTTGGCGGGACCGAGCCAGCGACCTGGCGCGACAGCACGTCGAGCGTGGCTCCTGCTTCTCGTTCGGCTCTTGTCTCACCAATGCAGATGATGGCCACCAGCCCGGCGCGCCATGCGGCGGAGGCCTTGGCCTGGACCAAGGCATCGTCCTCCTTGCGATCGGCGCGGCATTCGGAATGGCCGACGATGACATGGCTGGCACCTGCATCCTTCAGCATCTCGGCCGAAATGCAGCCGGTATAGGCGCCGCTTTCCTCGGTGTGGCAATCCTCTCCGCCGGCCCGCACCGGCGTGCGCGACAGAATCTCGGCGGCGTGCGCAAGCAAGGTCGCCGGCACGCAGACCACCGCTTCGGTCTCGGCGTCTAGCCCACTCATGAAGCCGTTGCCGATCATCCTGAGCTCGTTGAGCGAGGCGCTGGTGCCGTTCATTTTCCAATTGCCTGCGACGAGCGGGCGGATTCCAGTGGTCATGGGATTTGTTTCTCCGGGCAATTTCCAGCTGGCCCTCACTATCAAAATCAGGCCACAAAGCAATCGACAGTGGGCAGGAAGGGCGCTATTGCGCTTGTTTCAGACTCGGCGCATGCGAAATGCGCAAAAATCGGAAGTACTCATGCTTGGTATGTTGAGAAGCGCGGCGGGGACCTGGGTCGCGAAACTGCTGCTGTCATTGTTGGTGTTGAGCTTCGCCATCTGGGGCATCTCGGGGCGGCTGATGGGCGGTCTTGCCGGCCATGACGCCGTGATTACGGCCGGAGGCACCAAGGTCTCGATCAACGAATACCGCCTCGCCTACGATCGCCAGCTCAGCGTCATGTCGCAGCAATTCGGCCAGCGCATCAGCCGTGAGCAAGCGACGGCGCTCGGCATCGACAACCAGGTGCTGGCGCAACTCGTGTCGGGTGCCGTCCTCGACGAGCAGGCCCGCAAGCTCGGCCTCGGCCTGTCCAAGGACCGGCTCGCCGAACTGACGCGTGAAGACCCGGCGTTCAAAGGGCCTGCCGGAACGTTCGACAGGAGAACCTTCGAGTACCTGCTTCGGCAGGTCGGCATGCGGCCGGAAGACTATTTGAAGAACCGCGCCCAGGTCGCGGTCCGCCAGCAGATCGTCGAGGCGGTTTCGGACGGCCTCAAGGCCCCGGATACATTCTTCAAGGCGGTCGCGCTCTATCGCGGCGAAGATCGCACCATCGACTACCTGACCTTGCCGAAATCGCTGGTCGAACCGATAGAAGCGCCGTCCGACAGCGCGCTTTCGGCCTATTTCGAGGAAAACAAGAAAACCTACGCCGCTCCCGAATACCGTAAGTTCTCCTATGTCAGGCTCGAACCGGAGGACATCATGGATTTGAGCGCGGTGACCGACCAACAGGTCAGCGACGACTACAATAAGAACAAGGCGCGCTACACCACGCCGGAGATGCGCACCATCGAGCAGCTTGTGTTCAAGACACCTGATGCCGCAAAGGCGACGCTCGATTCGCTCAGGACCGGCGCGACCTTCGACAAGATCGTCGCTGCCGAAGGCAAGACGCCGGCAGACACGCTGCTCGGCACGCTGGCCAAGGACAAGATCGCCGACAAGGCGGTCGCCGATGCTGCCTTCAAACTGAACGTCAATGAGGTCAGCCCGGTCGTACAGGGCGCCTTTGGTCCCGTTCTGCTGCGCGTCACCGAGATCAAGCCCGAAGTGGTGAAGCCGCTGGCCGAAGTGTCCGAGCAGATCCGCAAGGACCTGGCACTGGGCGAGGCAAGCCGCATCTTGCTGGACGTGCACGACAATTACGAGGATACCCGCGCCTCGGGCAGTTCGCTCGCCGAGGCAGCCGCCAAATTGAAGCTGAAGGTCGTCACCATCGATGCCATCGACCGCACCGGCCAACGGCCGGATGGAAGTATCGTCAAAGACCTGCCGGAATCGCCGGCACTCATCAAGGCGGTGTTCGAATCCGAACCCGGAACCGACAATGAAGGCCTCACCACCGCCGATAACGGCTTCGTCTTCTACGACGTGAGCGCGATCACGCCTGCCCGCGACCGCACATTGGACGAAGTCCGCCAGAAGGTCGTGGCCGACTGGACCGCGGCGGAGACCACCAAACGGCTCACCGCAAAAGCACAGGAGCTCGAGAAGCGTCTCAAGGCTGGCGTCACGCTCGAGGTGATCGCCGGTGAGCTCAAGCTCGAAAAGCAGACCAAGCGCGGCGTCAAGCGCGATGCGGACGACGTCGATTTCGGCAAGGAAGGCGCCGCCGCGATGTTCGGCGTCGGCGAAGGCGGCACCGGGTTGATCCCCTCGCCCACGGGCGACGGACAGATCCTGTTCAAGGTTGCCGAGGTATTCGAGCCTGCCGGGGCCGATGCCAGCTCAGTGCCCCAGGACGCACAGAAGTCCTTCACCTCCGGCATGTCCGACGACCTGCTCGACCAGTTGGTCGCGCAGTTGCAGACGCAATATGACGTCCGCATCGATCAGGCGGCCGTAACCCAAGCCCTGGCCAGATGAGCGCGCTGAAGATCCACATCGCCAAGGTCGCCGCCGGCAGCGCTCTTTCCTTCGAGGAGGCGCGCGAGGCCTTCGACATCATCATGTCCGGCGATGCTACCCCCGGCCAGATCGGCGGCTTCCTGATGGCATTGCGCGTGCGCGGTGAGACCGTCAGCGAGATCGCCGGCGCCGTCGCCACCATGCGCGCCAAGATGCTGCGCGTCGAAGCTCCCGAGGGTGCCATCGACATTGTCGGCACCGGCGGCGACAATTCGCACAGCGTCAACATTTCGACCGCATCCGCTTTCGTCATCGCCGGCAGCGGCGTGCCCGTCGCCAAGCACGGCAATCGCGGGCTGTCCTCGCTGACCGGCGCCGCCGATGTGCTGATCGCATTGGGCGTCAAGATCGACATCCCTCCGGAGACGATCGGCCGCTGCATCCACGAGGCCGGCGTTGGCTTCATGTTCGCGCCGGCGCATCACCCGGCGATGAAGCATGTCGGCCCGACCCGGGTCGAGCTCGGAACCCGCACCATCTTCAACCTGCTGGGCCCGCTTTCCAATCCGGCGAGTGTCAGACGGCAGATGGTCGGCGTGTTCCTGCCCGAATGGATCATGCCGGTGGCAGAAACGTTGAAGGAACTTGGTGCCGACCATGCCTGGATCGTCCATGGCGACGGCTATGACGAGATCACCACCACCGGCGAGACACTTGTCGCCGAATTGGCCGGCGGCGAGATCCGCAGCTTTACGCTGACCCCGGAAGCCGTCGGACTGAAGCGGCACACCAAGGACGAGTTGCGCGGCGGCGACGCCGCCCACAACGCCCAGGCACTGCGCGACATGCTGGGCGGCGCCGCCGGCGCCTTTCGCGATACGGTGCTGATGAATGCCGGCGCCGGGCTGGTGGTGGCCGGCAAAGCGACGACCCTCGCCGACGGCATGGTAACGGCGGCGCAGGCCATCGACAGCGGCCGCGCGCTGAAAGTGCTCGACAGGCTGATCGAGATTTCGAACGGTTAAAACCATGTCCGACATCCTGCGCAAGATCGAGGCTTACAAGCGCGACGAGATCACGGCGGCCAAGGCGCGCGTCCCGCTGGCCGAGATCAAGGCACGGGCGACGGATGCCGACGCGCCGCGCGGCTTTCTTTCCGCCCTTGAAGCAAAGCGCAAATCCGGCAGGTTCGCGCTGATTGCCGAAATCAAGAAGGCTAGCCCATCCAAAGGCCTGATCCGCGCCGATTTTGATCCGCCGGCGCTGGCCAGGGCCTATGCGAAGGGCGGTGCCGCCTGCCTTTCGGTGCTGACCGACGCACCCTCCTTCCAAGGCGCGCCCGAATTCCTCACCACTGCGCGCGCTGCCGTCGAGCTGCCTGCCCTGCGCAAGGATTTCCTGTTCGACCCCTATCAGGTCTACGAGGCCAGGGCATGGGGCGCCGATGCCATCCTGATCATCATGGCCAGCGTCGACGACGCGTTGGCAAGAGAACTCGAAGCGACAGCGTTCGGGCTCGGCATGGACGGGCTGGTCGAAGTGCATGACGAGGCTGAAATGGAACGCGCGCTGCAGCTGTCGTCGCGACTGATCGGTATCAACAACCGCAATCTCCGGACCTTCGAAACCAGCCTGCAGACCTCGGAGCGGCTGGCAGCGATGGTGCCGGCCGACCGCCATCTGGTCAGCGAGAGCGGTATCTTTTCGCACGACGATTGCCGCCGGCTGGAGCAGAGCGGAATTGCGACTTTCCTGGTCGGCGAGAGCCTGATGCGCCAGCAGGACGTGGCCGCGGCAACGCGCCTGCTGTTGACGGGCAAGGCGCCGGCAGAGGCCGTTTGAGGATGGCGGCCACCCTCACCCATCTTGGCGCGCAGGGCGAAGCCAACATGGTCGATGTCGGCGACAAGGCTGTGACGGTGCGCACGGCAGTCGCAGAAGGCTTTGTCGCGATGCGGCCCGAGACGCTGGACATGATCCTCGCCGGCGACGCCAAGAAGGGCGACGTGCTGGGCACCGCGCGCATTGCCGGCATCATGGCGGCCAAGAAGACGCATGAACTGATCCCGCTTTGCCATCCGCTGCTGCTGACCAGGATATCTGTCGATATCGAGGCGGACGCCGCGCTGCCCGGCCTGAAGGTGACAGCATTGACCCGCGTCACCGGTAAGACCGGCGTTGAGATGGAGGCTCTGAGTGCCGTCTCGGTCGCTTGCCTGACCATCTACGACATGGCCAAGGCGGTCGACCGCGCCATGGTCATCTCCGGCATAAGGCTGGTTGAAAAGACCGGCGGCAAATCCGGCGACTACAAGATCACCGGAGACGGGGCCACCGAGGCAGGCCGATAATGGTGCTGGTCCCAGTTGCCGAGGCGCTCGAGCGCCTGCTGGACGGCGCAGCAGCGCTGCCGGGCGAACGCGTCGCACTGCTGGATGCCGCCGACCGCGTGCTGGCGGAGCCGGTTGTGGCGCTCCGCACCCAGCCGCCGTTCAACGCCTCCGCCATGGACGGCTATGCCGTGCGGGCGGCCGATATCGCGTCCGTACCGGCAAGGCTTTCGGTGGTCGGCATGGCGCCGGCCGGACGCGGCTTTGCCGGAACGGTGCAGCAGCGGCAGGCCGTGCGCATCTTTACCGGCGCGCCGCTTCCCGAAGGCGCCGACACTATCGTCATCCAGGAGAACGTCCGCGATCTCGGTGGCGGCAGGGTCGAAGTGACGGAACGGACGGTGCAGGGGCGCAACATCCGCCGCCTCGGGCTCGATTTCGCCAAGGGCGATGTCCTGCTGCCCAAAGGCCGCCTGCTCGACCCGGCGGCCTTGTCGCTGGCGGCATCGGCCAATCACCCCGAGGTGCGCGTGGTCAAACGGCCGCTGGTCGCCATCATCGCCACCGGCGACGAATTACTGCCGCCGGGCAGCGATCTTGGCCCCGACCAGATCATCTCCTCCAACGCCTATGGTGTCGCCGCTGCCGCACAGTCGGTCGGTGCGCGCGCGCTCGACCTTGGCATCGCGCCGGACCGCAGGGAGGCGATCGCTGCGCTGGTTGAAAAGGCCGTGAAGGCTGGCGCGAACGTCATCGTCACGCTGGGCGGTGCCTCGGTCGGTGACCACGACTTCGTCCATGAGGTGCTGACCGGGCAAGGCATGACGCTCGATTTCTGGAAGATCGCCATGCGGCCGGGCAAGCCACTGATGTTCGGGCGGCTGGGAGACATTCGCTGCATCGGCCTGCCCGGCAATCCGGTGGCAAGCCTGGTCTGCACTCAGCTCTTCCTGAAGCCGCTGCTGGCGCGGCTCGGCGGCCGCGCCTTTCAGCAGGATATACGTCGGGCACGGCTCGGTGCCGCCATGCCGGCCAACGATCTCAGGCAAGATTATGTGCGGGCTGTTGTCATTGATGACGCCGGTACGCTCGTGGCGACGCCGTTCGGCATCCAGGACTCCTCGATGCTGAAAATGCTGGCCGATGCCGACGGGCTGATCGTTCGCGCGCCGTTCGCGCCTGCCGCGGCGGCGGGCTCCCCCTGCGACGTACTGATGCTACGCTGAACCTGCCTCACTCCGAAATCAAGGTCCGGGTCAGCGGATGGTCTGGATCGGCCAAACCGTCGATGATGTTGAAATGATGCCGGTCAGGCTCGACCACCGAGCTGGTCGCGGTACCCAGGCCGATCCAGATGTTGGCCAGCAACGCGCTCTGACGCAGGAATTCAGCGCGCTCGCCGCCGCCGGCCCAGCAGGTCAGGCGGGCCTTGTCCATCGGGCGCAGCAGCACCGGGCTTTCGGCCTGCGCCTCGGCCTCATCGATCGCCAGCGTCTCGTTCATGCCGGTGCGCATGATCGGGCGCAAATCGTGCACCCCCGAGATCGACACTACATGACGAACGCGCCGGACGACTTCGGGCGCCAGCGGCGTCGTCGCCGTAACCATCCGGCTAACAAGATGGCCGCCGGCCGAGTGCCCGGTCAGCATCAGCGGCCCTGCAACGATCGCCGCCGCCTTGCCGATCGCCGCGCCGACTTCCTTGACGATGCCGCCAATGCGTATCTGCGGACAGAGCGTGTAGGACGGCATCGCCACCGCATAGCCGCGATCAACAGGGCCAGCGGCAAGATGCGACCAGAAATTCTTGTCGAATTCCATCCAGTAGCCGCCATGAACGAACACCACGAGTCCCTTGGGCTTGATGGCCGGCAGGAAAAGATCGAGCCGGTTGCGTGGATTGTCGCCATAGGCCATGTCGAGCCGCGCCCTGCCCTCGGTCGAAAGCACGTCGCGGAAAACCCGCGCGGGCTCGATCCAGGCCGCCGGCCAGCGATCGCTGCCGGCTATGTTGGCGCTGTTGGCATAGGCGTTGTCCCAATCGGCAATGTGACGTTCGAACACCCTGCGCCCTCCCTGGCATATGGCCCTGCAGCGTAGCCGTAAGCATCGCGCGGCGCGTCGTCGCCAGCCTCACGATTCCAGCTCTCGCATCAATCTCAAGTGACAGCTGCTTTGATGGCGAAGCGCGCATCCTTCCACGCACCGGTGTGCAGGATGTCCTCAAGCACTTTGGCGGCCTGCCAGACATCGGCATAGCCGACATAGAGCGGGGTGAAGCCGAAGCGCATGGTCGATGGCGCGCGAAAATCGCCGATCACGCCACGTTCGATCAGCGCGCGCATGACCTGGTAGCCATGCTCATGCATGAATGAAATCTGGCTGCCGCGTTTTTCCCCATCGCGCGTGCTTTCGAGCGTGAGCCCGTAAGTGCCGCACTTTGCCTCGACAAGCTCGATGAACAGATCCGCCAGCGCGATGCTCTTCTTGCGCACCGCCGTCATGTCGACATCGTTCCAGATGTCGAGCGCGCCCTTCAGCGTGCGCATCGACAGGACCGGCTGTGTGCCGCACAGAAACCGGCGGATGCCGGTGCCGGCCGCATAGCCTGGCTCGAAGGCGAAGGGCCGTGCATGGCCCCACCAGCCGGTGAGCGGCTGCTGGATGTCGGAAAGATGCCGCTCAGCCGCATAGATGAAGGCAGGCGCGCCCGGGCCGCCATTCAGATATTTGTAGGTGCAGCCAACGGCAAAATCGGCGTTTGCCTTGTCGAGTTCGACTGGCATCGCGCCGGCGGTGTGGCAGAGATCCCAGACGATCATCGCCCCGGCTTCCTGAGCCCTGCGCGTCAGCGCCGGCATGTCGCGCAGTTCGCCCGACTTATAGTTGACGTGGTTGACCAGCACCACAGCGGTGCGTTCGTCGATCAGCTCTTCGATGGTCGGCGCGTCGACCCCCGAGAGGCGCAGCAGCGTATCTTTTCGCGTCGAAACCACACCCTCGGCCATGTAGAGGTCCGTCGGAAAACTATCGCCCTCGGCGACGATGACCTGCCGCTCCGGTCGCATGGCCATGGCGGCGTGCAGCAGCTTGTAGATGTTGACCGATGTCGTGTCGCAGACCACCGTCTGGCCGGCCGCGGCACCGATCAGGCGCCCGAGCTGGTCGCCAAGTTCAAGCGGCATGTTGAACCAGCCGGCCGTGTTCCATGCGCGGATGAGATCATGCGACCATTCTTCGGTCGCGGCCTTGTGCAGTTCATCGAAAGCGGCACGTGAAGCAGCTCCTAGCGAATTGCCGTCGAGATAGATCACTCCTTGCGGCAACACAAAGCGGTCGCGCATCGCGCGCAGCGGATCCGCGGCATCCATCGCCTTTATGGCCACGAGATCGGGAATTCCTGTCATGATTTGTCTGCTCCCCCAAGATCCAACGCAACGCCGGACACGCATCGACTGTTCTTCCATTACCTGGTTGCGCGCAGCAAGGCTCCACCGGCGAGAAGCAGCCTGACCAGGCGGTGGAAACTGGGACTTAACCCGAGGTTGGCGTTTTGAGTTCGTTTCGTTCACGGTGCATCGACCAAACCGCACAGTCGATAAGGGTTCAATTCCGTGCCTTTTACCGACCGACGGCCGATGCCAGCGCCGCCTTCTAGGAGGCCAGAAGGGCGCAAACGAAAGCAGAATCAAGGCGATGAGGCTCGCGGCGGTGAAAATGCGGTACGCCGGTAGGGGACGTCGTTTGTTTCCCGAGCCTTAACGCATTCATTAAACTTTAAACAGTTGCGGAACACAACTGGAACAGATAGTGTTTGTTCTGGGTTTGTTTTTCTGATTCTGTTGGGGGTCGCTATGCTGACACGCAAACAACACGAACTGCTTATGTTCATCCACGAAAGGTTGAAGGAAAGCGGTATCCCGCCTTCATTCGACGAGATGAAGGAAGCGCTCGACCTGGCTTCCAAATCCGGAATCCACCGGCTGATTACGGCGCTGGAGGAGCGCGGCTTCATTCGCCGTTTGCCCAACCGGGCCCGTGCGCTGGAGGTGCTACGCCTGCCTGACTCGATCGCCCCCGGCCTCAATGCGGCACGCAAGTTCTCGCCGAGTGTCATCCAGGGCAGTCTTGGGCAAGGCGCCCCTCGGCAAGGCAAGCCGACATCGTCGCGCGTGCCCGCAGCCGGAAATGACGACGATGTCGTCGCCGCCGTTTCGATCCCGGTGATGGGCCGCATCGCTGCCGGTGTGCCGATCGACGCCATCCAGCACCAGACGCATTCGATTTCGGTGCCGCCGGATATGATCATGGGCGGCGAGCATTATGCGCTTGAGGTCAAAGGCGATTCGATGATCGAGGCCGGCATTTTCGACGGCGACACGGTGATCATCCGCAATGCCGATACGGCGAGCCCCGGTGAGATCGTGGTGGCACTGGTCGACGAGGAGGAAGCGACGCTGAAGCGGTTCCGCCGCAAGGGCGCCTCGATCGCCCTGGAAGCCGCCAATCCGGCCTACGAGACGCGCATCTTCGGACCAGACAGGGTCAAGGTGCAGGGCAAGCTCGTCGGACTGATCCGCCGCTACTGAGCTCCGCCCTTGGCGCCGGCTTTGGGGTTGTCGGCCCGGCGGTATGGCGGCAGGCCCCGTGCCGCGCGTGAAAATTTCCGCTGCACGTGCCAGGGCCGGTATGATTTTTCGACGGCGAAGCGGATCTCGGCGCGTGTTGCCGCTTGTGGATCGAAATAGACGGCGGCACTTCCCGCGCGCGCCAGTTGCCGTTTGGTGACGACGAGGACCAGCCGGTCGTAGTAGCAGGGGTTATGGGCGGTGGCGTCGTCGATGACGATCAAGCTGGCAAAGGCGCAGGCTGGCCGCGCAGTATCGCGGTCCTTGGCTTGCGCGATGATCGCGCCGGATGGATGCCTGGCAAGGCAGAGGCCGTCCGTGCAAATGAACGGCATGCCCGGCGGTAGGTCGGCCGGATCGGCAATGTCGAATTGCGGGTCGTTCTTTCCAGGTGTTTCCGGCGCGACGATAGCCTCTGATGTGAGCGCGCGTTTCCAGTTGTCGATGGTGAACTCATTCGGGCGTGCCCGGTTGACCGCGAGTTCACCGCTGCCGATCGGCAGCGCGACCAGCCGTGCGTCCTCCGAGACCAATACGTCGGGTATGCGTGTCTGCGTTGTCGTCAGCAAGCCGGCGAGCGCAAAAGGAAGTGCCGCCAGCCGCAACCACGTCGTCGCCATGCTGGCAATGACGAGGGCGATCGTCACCAGAAGGACGGATCTCAGCGAAATCAGCCCGACCGCATCGATCGGCGAGCGCTCCGAGATCCACCCGGACAGGGCGATCATCGCCGTCAGCCCCTTGCCCATGACATAGAGAAAAGGGCCATCCGCACCGAACGGCATCGCCAGCGCGCTGAGAACGGCGAAGGGCATGACGACCAGTGACACGATGGGCATGATGGCCAGATTGGCGAACAGGCTGAGCGGCGCCACGCGCTGGAAATGCCATATGGCGAAAAGCGCCGTGGCGCTCCCTGCAATGATCGAGGTCATCGCCAGACCGCACATGCCCAGCAGGACCTTTCGAGTGGCAAAGCGTAGCGGCGACTGCCGCGGCGGCGGCGTGGTGGCCCTGCCGGCGCGGTAATCGGACCAGCCTGCATAGGCGCCGACAAGGGCCGCCGTCGCGGCGAAGGACATCTGGAAACTCGGACCGACCACCTCGTGCGGCGACACCAGGATGACCGCGATGGCCGAGATCGCCAGGTTGCGCATGGTGAGCGCGGCCCGGTCGAACAGCACGGCGATAAGCATCACCGCCAGCATGATGAAGCTGCGTTCGGCCGCCACGACAATGCCGGAAAAGACGAGGTAGGCCGCAATCGAAAAAAGCGCGGCGGCCGCGGCATATTTCTTGACCGGCCGTCGCGATGAGAAATCGGGAAACAGCGCGAAGGCACCCCGCAGCAGCGCCATGATGGTGCCGGCGACCAACGCCATATGCAGCCCCGAGATGGAGATGATGTGGTAGATGCCGGTGCGCCGCATCGCTTCGTTGATCTCCTCGGGAATGCCGGCGCGCACGCCGACGATCAGCGCAGTAGCAATCTCGCCCTCGGCACCGCCGATGCGGCTGCGGATATGGTCGGCGATGGATTCACGCGCGTCTTCGATCGCGGAAGAAAGCTGCGCGGCAAGCGGCATGCTGTCCGACGACACGATTTTCGGATTGCCGAGAAAAAAGCCGCTGCCGCCGATACCGGCGAAATAGCTGTCGAAGGAGAAATCATAGCTGTCGGGCCGCACCGGGCCGGTCGGCGGCAGCAGCCGCACATAGCCGGTGATCTCGGAACCGGCGGTCAGCTCAGCCGGTATCTTCATCGCCGAAACGCGGACCCGTTCCGGCATGTAGCGCAGTGTCGGCCTGGCGGTTGAGATCACATCGATTGTCAGCCTGATGCGGCCGCTCGCCATGGACTCGTACGATACGACGCGACCCGTCAGCCGCGTCGAGATTTCGGAGCCGAGCATATGCGTTCCGACACGCCATGTTTCGAACTTGGCGGCAAGTACGCCAAGCGCGCAGAGCAGCGCCACCATGAAGCACAGGCGCGTCCTGGGCCATGACCGCGAGACGACGGCACAAAGGGTCGCGAGGAGCGCGATTGCGATCGGCTGTGGAAAGGCCGGCTCCACCGACAGCCCGAAATAAACGACCACCCCGCATGCGAGGAACACCGGCACCAGCAGGAAGGCGATGCCGCGGTCGAGTTCCAGACCGGCCGCTGTGGTTACGCTGTTGCGGATACGGGACGGTGACGGGAGGCGGAAACGCCTGCGCAGGCGTACGATAGGCTCGCCCGCGGGCACGAGAACCGTTGCTGGGTCGCTGGCCGGCAGCGACGGAGCATCGAAGCGCGGAGCAGGTAGCAATGCCGGTGCCGGCAGGACAGGCGGGGGAGCGGCAAACAGCAAGCGTTCGCTGACGTCGCTGCCAACGTCCTCGCCCTCGCCCGCACCACGGCCTCGCACAGCCATCGGGTCTGCCCCTTGCGCCCTCGACCTCCTATGCTACATGAACGCGCAACGCGCGAAAGTCCGCAAACCCACTTCCTTCGCCCGCCTGAGAGTTCCATGCCCGATAAGGTCGTCACCCGTTTTGCCCCCTCGCCCACCGGCTATCTGCACATTGGCGGCGCGCGCACGGCGCTGTTCAACTGGCTGTACGCCAAGCACACGGGCGGCACGATGCTGCTGCGTATAGAGGATACCGACCGTGAGCGGTCGACGGATGCGGCGACGGCAGCCATTCTCGACGGGCTTTCCTGGCTCGGACTCACCTGGGACGGCGCGCCTGTCTCGCAGTTCGAGCGCGCGCCGCGCCATCGCGAGGTGGCCGAGGAGCTGGTGCGCGTGGGCAAGGCCTATTACTGCTACGCGACGCCGGCGGAGCTGGAGGCGATGCGCGAGGCAGCGCGAGCCAAGGGGCTTCCGCCCCGCTATGATGGGCGCTGGCGCGACCGCGACCCGTCGGAGGCGCCGCCCGGCGCCAAGGGGGCGATCCGCATCAAGGCGCCGACAGACGGCGAGACGGTGGTGCATGACCGCGTCCAGGGCGACGTGCGCTTTCCCAACAAGGATCTCGACGATTTCATTATTCTGCGCTCGGACGGCAATCCCACCTACATGCATGCCGTCGTCGTCGACGATCACGACATGGGCATCACCCACATCATCCGCGGCGACGATCATTTGACCAACGCCGCACGCCAGACCGTAATCTATCACGCCATGGGCTGGGAGGTGCCGTCGATGTCGCATATCCCGTTGATCCACGGTGCCGACGGCGCCAAGCTGTCGAAGCGGCACGGTGCGCTTGGCGTCGAAGCCTATCGCGCCATGGGCTACCTGCCGGAGGCGCTGCTCAACTATCTGGCGAGGCTTGGCTGGAGCCACGGCGACGATGAGATCATGTCGATCGCCGACATGATTACATGGTTCGACATTGGCGACGTCAACAAGGGCGCCGCCCGTTTCGACTTCGCCAAGCTCGAGGCGCTTAACGGCGTGCATATGCGCCGGATGAACGACGCGGCGCTGCTCGACATCTTCATCGCCACTCTGCCCTATCTAGAAGGCGGCCCGGCAATCGCCGCTCGCCTCGACGACAGACGCAGGGCGCAACTGCTTGCCGCGTTGCCGGGCCTGAAGGAGCGCGCCAAAACGCTGGTCGAACTTGTTGAAGGGGCTGCATTCCTTTTCGTCGAACGGCCGCTGCCGGTCGACGAGAAGGCGGCGGCGCTGCTCAGCGGTGAGGCGCGCGCGATCCTGCGGGGCGCTCATGCGGCACTAGCCACGGTTTCGGAGTGGTCTGCCGCCTCAGCCGAAGCCGCGATCCGCGACTATGCGCAGGCCGCCGGCCATAAACTCGGCGCCGTGGCCCAACCTTTGCGCGCCGCGCTCACCGGCAAAAGTACCTCGCCAGGTGTCTTTGATGTGCTTGCCGTGCTTGGCCGCGAGGAAAGCCTGGCGCGGATCGCTGATCAAATCGATTAGCAAACTGGCCCAAGAAGATTGGCATTGAAAGGTGTGTTTCGCAGTGCAACATTGGGTCTTGGCCTAATCTGCCGCGCAGATTCAATTGCGGCGCAAATGTGCGTACTCCGATGCTTTTGACGTGTTGGGTTCAGATATTTTGCCTTTGCCGGCCTGAGGAAACAAAAAGGAGTTTGCTATGACCGAACCTGCGACAAAAATGGAATTTGGCGGCAAAACCCAGGCATCGACGGCCAAGCTGGAACTCGGCGGCAAAACCCATGAATTCAAGATACGAAGTGGTTCGGTAGGACCTGACGTCATCGATATCGGTTCGCTCTACAACACCGCCGGCGTCTTTACCTACGATCCCGGTTTTACGTCGACGGCGAGCTGCGAATCGGAAATCACCTTCATCGATGGCGATGCCGGCATTCTTTTGCACCGCGGCTACCCGATCGACCAATTGGCCGAGCACGGCGACTTCCTCGAAGTCTGCTATCTCTTGCTCTATGGTGAACTCCCGACCAAGGCGCAGAAGGACGATTTCGACTACCGGGTGACGCGCCACACTATGGTGCATGAGCAGATGTCGCGCTTTTTCACCGGCTTCCGCCGTGATGCGCATCCGATGGCGGTGATGTGCGGCGTGGTCGGCGCGCTGTCGGCCTTCTATCACGATTCCACCGATATCTCGGACCCCTATCAACGCATGGTCGCGTCAATGCGGCTGATCGCCAAGATGCCGACGATCGCGGCGATGGCCTATAAATACCACATCGGCCAGCCATTCATTTACCCGAAGAACGAGCTGAATTTCGCAGCCAATTTCCTGCATATGTGCTTCGCCGTGCCTTGCGAGGAATACAAGATCAATCCGGTGCTGGCCCGCGCGATGGAGCGCATCTTCATCCTGCACGCCGATCACGAACAGAACGCCTCGACTTCGACCGTCCGCCTGGCCGGCTCGTCGGGCGCCAATCCTTTTGCCTGTATCGCTGCCGGCATCGCCTGCCTGTGGGGTCCCGCACATGGCGGCGCCAACGAGGCAGCCCTGAACATGCTGGGCGAGATCGGTCATGTCGATCACATCCCGGAATTCATTGCGCGCGCCAAGGATAAGAACGATCCGTTCCGATTGATGGGATTTGGCCACCGCGTTTACAAGAATTACGATCCGCGCGCCAAGATCATGCAGAAGACCGCGCACGAGGTCCTGGGCGAGCTCGGCATCAAGGACGATCCACTGCTCGACATCGCCATGGAGCTGGAAAGGATCGCACTGACCGATTCCTATTTCATCGAGAAGAAGCTCTATCCGAACGTCGATTTCTATTCCGGCATCACGCTGAAGGCGCTGGGCTTTCCCACCACCATGTTCACCGTGCTGTTCGCGGTCGCCCGCACCGTCGGCTGGATCGCGCAGTGGAAGGAGATGATCGAGGACCCGCACCAGAAGATCGGTCGCCCGCGCCAGCTCTATACCGGCGCGCCGGAACGGGACTACGTACCAATCGCGAAGCGGTGAATGGTGAATGGTGAATGGTGAATGGTGAATGGTGAATGGGAGTAGCGAAGCGTCGCTCCCTGTCCATAGAAACCGCTATTCACAATTCACAATTCATAATTCACTCACTTCCTCACCATGCCCATCACCACACCCGCGGCAATCTCGCCTGACGGCTTGGCGGTTGCCATACGCCCGGCAATGTCGGCAAAACCGTGCTTCTGCCAGGTGCGGTAGGCGGTATCGGAGCACAGCGCTTCCAACTGCCGCGCCAGATAATGCGGCCGCACATATTGATTGTAGTGTTCCGGCACAACCGGCCGGTCGGCAATGAGATTGGGCAAGGCTGCGCTCCATACTTTGATCAGCGGCTGCGCCATGCGCATGACCGGATCGAGCCGGTAGCAGGAGATCATCGGCACACTCGCCAGTGCCAGTTCCAGCGATACCGTCCCCGACGCGATCAGCGCCGCATCGGCCTTGCCGAAGGCCTGCCATTTGCGTTCGGCATCAAGTATGATCTCCGGCTTCTCGTCCCAGCTCGCGACCGAGGTCCTGACCAGGTCGGCGACGTGCGGCACCGTCGGCAACAGCAGGCGCAAGCGGTGCCCGCGCGCCCGCAGGATCGACACCGTCTCGCCGAACGGCCCGACCATGCGTCGCACCTCACCACGACGCGAACCTGGCAGTACAAGCAACGTTTTGACGTGATCTGCGGACAGGTCACGCGGCTGCGCCTGCGCCCTTGCGGCACTGATTATGCCCGGATCGTGTGCAAGGCGATGCCCGACATAGGTGCCGGGCGGCCCGCCCAGGCGAGCGAGTTCCTTCACCTCGAACGGCAGGATGCAAAGAATGTGATCGACATATGGCTTCATCGCCGCCGCCCTGCCCGGCCGCCAAGCCCACACGCTCGGGCAGACATAGTGGACGATCGGGATAGTCGGATCGGCGGCACGCACCTTCTTGGCGACGCGCAGCGAGAAATCCGGACTGTCGATGGTGATAAGGCAATCGGGCTTTTCACCGTCAATCGCGTTTGCCGTCTGGCCGATCCGCCGCATCAGGCGCGGCAGGTCGCGCAGGATGGCGCTAAGCCCCATCAGTGCGATCTCGCTGCCGTCGAACAATGGCGCCAGGTCGAGCGCCTGCAAATGGCGGCCGCCGATGCCGACAAGCCGAACCTCGCGCCCGGTCATGCGCTTGAGCGCCTGCACAAGGTCGGCGCCAAGCAGGTCGCCGGACTCCTCGCCGGCGACGACGGCTATCTTCAACGGCCGCTCATTCGCCATGCGCCGGCTCCGCAGCAGGCAGGCCGATTACGAACAGGCCGAGCGCATTGGCACGTCCGATGGTGGCGGGACCTTCGAGCACTAGCGAGCGACCGGCTTCGACGGCAATGCCGGCCAGTCCGGCGGCATGCGCCGCCTCGACGGTCAGCGGGCCGATGGAGGGCAGATCGGCACGCAGTTCCTGACCGGGCTTGGCGCATTTGACCAGAACACCGCGGCTCCCGCCGGCCAGCCTGCCGTGCCCGCGCAACTCCCTTGTCCGCTCGAGCAGCCCGTCGGTGCCTTCGACGCCTTCCAACGCAATGGCGCGGCCGCCGACCGCAACAGCCGCTTGGCCGATATCCAGCGCGCCGATGGCTTTTGCCGCCGCGTGCGCCGCCTCGATGTCGCGCCAGTCGGATTTGCGTGGCGCCGTCTTGGTCAGCAGGCCTTCGGCGGCGACCAGCTCCGGCACGATCTCGTGAGCACCGACGACCTTGATGCCGCTGCGCTCGATCCTGCGCACGAACAGTTTCAGCACCGTATCGTCCCCCCGGGTTACACCGACGAAGAGGCTGGGTAGCCACGCGAGCAGGCCCAAATTGAGGCGCATGGCGCTCAGCCTGGGGCGGCGCGTGATATGACCCGCGGTTACGAGATGCGTGACGTGGTGCCGCTTAAGGATCGGCAGCAGCGAGCCGACGTCTTCCAGCCTCAAGGTTGCCTGCTCATAGGGCTCGAAATCGGCTATGCGATCGACCTCGCCGGCCGCCATCACGACGAAGGGCAATTTGCCTTGCCGGGCGAGCGCTCGGGCAATTTCGACCGGGAGACTGCCGCCGCCGGCGATGATGCCGACCTTGGCATCTGGCGCGAGATCAAGGCCCTTTCCGGCAGCCTCAATCTTCGTCATCTGCCCTCAGTCTTCATCATCGGTGTCGTCGCCGTCGCTACCCTTGAGGGACGGCACGGCGTAGTGCCGCTTGCCGCGACCGGCGATGAAGTCGACGATCTTCATGGCAGTCGGCGACGAGGCGAATTCCGCCTTGGCAAATTCGATGTTTTCGCCGACGGTCCGGGAGCGATCGAAGATCGTCTTGTAGGCTTTGCGCAGCAAGTGGATCTCCGAACGCGGCAGGCCGGCGCGCTTCAGGCCAATGATGTTGAGGCCGCGAAGGCTGGCACGGTTGCCAACGGCGATGGCGTAAGGAATGACGTCGCCGACGATCGCCGAGCAACCGCCGAGAAAGGCGTTATCGCCGATGCGGACAAACTGATGAACTGCGGTAAGGCCGCCGATGTAGACATTGTCACCGACTTCGCAATGCCCGCCTAACGTCGCTTGATTGGCGAAGGTGGCGTTCTTGCCGACCACGCAGTCATGGGCAATATGGGCATAGGCAAGGAAATTGCCGTTGTCGCCGATCGTCGTCTCGCCGCGGCTGGAATCGGTGCCGACATGCATGGTGACACCTTCGCGGATCGTGCAGTTCTCGCCGATCACCAGCGTGGTACGGCCGCCCTTGTGCTTGGTGTTCTGCGGCGGCCCGCCCAGTATCGCCATCGGATAGACCTTGGTCGATGCACCGATGGTGGTCGCGCCAATCACCGAGACATGGCTGACCAGTTCGACGCGGTCGCCGATCACGGCGTCGGGGCCGACGTGACAGAAGGGCCCGATGCGGGCGCCTTCGCCGATTTGGGCGCCTGCCTCGATGACCGAGGATGGATGGATGACTGTCTGGATTTTCATTAGCATTCGTTTGTCAGCCGCTTGCGACCATCATCGCCGAGATCTCGGCTTCCGCCGCCTTGGCGCCATCGACGAGGGCCTCGCAAGCGAATTTGAGAAGATTGCCGCGTTTCTTGATTTTCTTCACATGAATTTTCAGCTGGTCGCCTGGAACGACCGGCTTGCGGAACTTGGCATTGTCGATGGTCAGGAAATAAACCAGCGACGGCTTTTCCGTACCAAGGCTGCGGATGCAGATGGCGCCGGCCGTCTGCGCCATCGCCTCGATGATCAGCACGCCGGGCATGACCGGCTGGTCGGGGAAATGACCTTGGAAATGCGGCTCGTTTATGGTGACGTTCTTGATGCCGACGGCGGATTCGTCGCCATCTATGTCGACAATACGGTCGATCATCAAGAACGGATAGCGGTGCGGCAGGAGCTTCATCAGCCGCATTATGTCAACCGCTTCGAGCGTCGCCGCTGCGATGTCAGCCATTTCCCCCCTCACCCTGTTTGCGCGTCCGTGCAAGTCTGCGCAAGGCCGCTATCTCGCGCATGGCTTCCGCCATCGGCTGCGCCGGATATCCTCCCCAAATCTCACCGGCAGGCACATTGCTCATAAACCCGCTTCTTGCCGCAAGCTTGGCCCCGGACCCGATGGTCAAATGATCCGCAAGGCCGACACCGCCACCCATGGTGACGTTGTCGCCTACCGTCACGGAACCGGAAATACCCGAAAGCCCGGCTATAATGCAATTGCGGCCGATGCGAACGTTGTGCGCGATCTGCACCAGATTGTCGATCTTGGTGCCCTGGCCGATGATCGTGTCGGACATGGCGCCGCGATCGACGGTCGTATTCGACCCGATCTCGACGTCGTCCTGGATGATGACACGGCCGATCTGCGGAACCCGCTCCGGACCCTTGGCGCCGGCCACGAAACCGAAGCCATCCTGGCCGATCCTGGCACCGCCATGGATGATGACGCGATTGCCAATCAACGCATATTGCACGCTGGCACCTGGACCGACATAGCCGTCACGGCCAATCTGCGAGGACGGACCGATGACCGCATGCGGGGCAATGACGGTCCCGCTGCCAATGGCAGCGCGAGGTCCGATGACCGCACCCGCTTCGATGATCGCACCGGACTCGACATGGGCGGTCGCATCGATATGGGCGTGCGGCGAGATACCGGTTTCGCCGGTCATCGGTCCAGGCGTTGCAGCCGCCGGAAAAAGCAGACGCCCGACCATTGCGAAGGCCTGCTGCGGGCGCGGATGCACCAGCACCGCGATGCCCGCCGGCGCCTTGCCGGCAAATTCGGCAGGGCAGAGAACCGCCGCCGCCCGCAGTGACTGCATCAAGGCGAAATTGCGCCTGCCATCGACGAAGACAAGGGCGTTCTCGCCGCCTTCGTTGGCGGGCGCCAGAGCCTCGATCGATACATCGGAGAGACCGGAATCAACAAGCGTCGAGCCGGTCAGATTCGCGACTTCGCCGGCCGTATACCGGCGTGAGGGCGCGAAGAACACCGGATCGGTCATTCCAGAAGCAATATCCAGCTAGCGTATGACCCGAAAATCGGAAATCGACCCTCGGAAAGGATCATGCGCAAATCAAAGTGCTACAACGTCCTTTGCGCGTCCGATAGGACGCGCTGCGCTGTAGTATCGGATCACTGCCATCCGGATCCAAACGAGCCGGAAGCATCATTGCCCGCACATCAGAAGCGGGTCGATATGCCGAAGTTGAATTCCTGCACGTCGTCGGTCTTTTCCTTCTTGACCGGGATCGCATAGTCAATGCGGATCGGGCCGAAAGGCGATGCCCACATCAAACCGACACCGACGGAAGCGCGCCATTCCATGCCGGTTGTCGAAGAATTGACAAGGCCACTTGCGATTTTGCTGCCGTAGAGCGTTGCCGCATCGGCGAACACAGCGCCACGCAAACCGAAGCTTTCGGGGATGACCGGCAGCGGGAACTGAGCTTCCGCCGAGGCATTGAAGTAGGTGGTGCCGCCGAGATGGTCATTGCTGTTGTCCGAAGCAACCGGGCCGATGCCGCCGTATTCGAAACCGCGGATCATACGGTCGCTGCTCTGGAAATGGTCGAAGACGCGAAGATCGCCGTTGCCATAGCCTTGGACATGGCCGGCGCCGCCCGAAATGAGGCCCACCAGGTCCAATTGTTCGGACAGCGTCTGATAAATGCTGCCGCGCGCCGTGACCTTGATGAACTTGGCATCGCCGCCGACGCCAGCCACTTCGGTGCCGACATTGGCATAAATACCGTCATGCGGGTTCTTCATGTCGTCGATGGTATTGTAGATCAGGCCGAGGCTGACCGAGGACTTGAGCCATGGGCTCTCTTCAACGCCGTTTACGATCGCCTGGGAGACGTCGCAGGTGCCACCATTGATAACGGGAACGCAGCCCTCGTCGAACTCGTACTTCTCTTGCGCAATATTATAAGCCAGCTGCGTTGAGATATTGTCGGTGATCGGCAGACCGAAGCGGACGGTCGCGCCTGTCGTGTCGCTGTCGTAATGGTCGTAGTTTCGGCTCTGCTTGTAGATGTCGAAGCCGGCCGCGATCCGGCGGCCGAGGAAATAGGGTTCGGTGAAAGAGAAGCTGTAGTCGCGCGAGTTCTTGCCACCGCCCGCCGCCACCTTGATGAATTGGCCGCGACCGAGGAAGTTGCGCTCACTGACGGAACCTTCGACGGACGGACCTGACGTTTCACCGCCGCTCGAATAACCGGCGCCGACCGTGAACTCACCGGTCGATTTCTCGACCACATCTACCACCAGCACAACCTGGTCCGGCTCAGAACCCGGAACGGTGGAAATTTCGACTTTTTCAAAATAATCGAGCGCTTCCAGCCGCCTCTTCGCGCGCTGGATGAGCACCTGATTGAAAGCATCGCCTTCGCTGACATCGAACTCGCGGCGAATGACGTAGTCGCGCGTCCGATCGTTGCCGCGAATCTCGATGCGCTCGATATAGGCCTTGGTCCCCTGATCGACCGTATAGACGACCGAGATCGTGTGGTTCTCGAAGTTGCGGTCGCCGCGCGGCGTCACCTGGGCGAAGGCATAGCCGGATCCAGCGACCTTTTCGGTCAAGGCGATGATCGTGTCCTCGACGTTCTTGGCGTTGTAGACATCGCCCTTGTGGGTCTCGACCACCGATTCAAGTGACTTGGCGTCGACCTCGGGGATCGTGCTTTCGACGCTGACATCCCCGAACGTATAACGCTCGCCCTCCTGTACCGTGATGGTGACGGTGTATTTGTTGGTGGTGTCGTCGAGTTCGCCGACAGCCGAGACGACCTGGAAGTCGGCATAGCCGTGATTATAATAGAAGCGGCGCAGCAGCTCCTGGTCGGCGCGCAGCTTGTCCTCGTCATAAACGTCGTCGCGCAGCACGAACGACAGGAAGGACGAACGCTTGGTGGAGATGATGTCCGACAGCCGGCGGCTCGAATAGGCGCTGTTGCCGACGAAATTGATCGCTGCGATCTGGGTGCGGCCGCCTTCGTTGATGTTGAAGACCACGTTTACCCGGTTGTCGCCGAGATCCATGATCTGGGTGGTCACGGCGGCATCGTCGCGGCCGATACGCCGGTATGCGGCCTTGACCGCCTCGACATCGGCATCGAGCTGCTGTTGCGAGAAGGTGCCGCGCGGCTTCAATTGCACCGCGGCCTCAAGCGCGTTGTCCTTGAGCTTCTTGTTGCCCTGGAACAGCACCTGGTTGACGACCTGGTATTCGGACACCTTGATGACCAGCGTCGATCCGACCTGGTTGATCTGCACATCCGAAAACAGCCCGGTGCCAAACAGCGCCTTGACCGCATCGTCGATATCCGAACTGGAAAACGCCTTGCCGGGCTTGATCGTCACGTAATTGCGGATGGTGTCCGCGTCGACACGCTGATTGCCGGTGACTTCGACTCTGGAGACGACAGCCGCCTCGGCGGCCGATGTGGCAACGAACTGCACTGCGAGCGCGCCTGGTACAACCAGAGCGGCGGACATAGCCACCGCGGACGCGGCGCTCAGAAACTTGGATGCTGCCTTCATCGGGCTTTTGTACCTTTTCTCGAAGTCCCCACGGCGAGAAAACCGGACGTGCGGTAATTTCCCCTACCGTATTAACCGGATTTTCCCTACACGCAAGGCTTCTGGTTAATTTGTATTTACTTAACCCTGCGGCGTGGCTTTCGCGTCACGCATATCCCCACGCATGGTAAACGGCGTCTCAACATTGCTCGTGCCGAAGCCAAATTCCTTCATGATTTCAGCACCCAAACAGATCGTTCCAGAAAACAAAGCCCATGAACCCGAGCACCAATATGAGGCCGCTTCGGTAAGCCATTTCCATCATGCGTTCGGACACCGGCCGCCGGATGACAGCCTCCACGCCGTAGAACAGAAGATGCCCTCCGTCGAGGGGGGGAATCGGCAAAAGGTTGAGAATCCCTATCCCGACTGACAGGAATGCAACAAGCTGCACGAGCCATTCAAAGCCGAGCTTTGCCGCCTGACCCGACATCTTGGCGATCTTGATGGGGCCGCCCAGCTGGCACTTGTCCTCGCGACCGACAACGAAACGTTGCAGGAACTGGCCGGTACGCTGGATGACGTGTCCGGTTTCCTGGACCGCTGCCCCGACCGCCCCGGCCGGACTATAGGTGATCAGCCGCGGCTGGCCGAGTTCCTTGTTGTTGACGACACCGATCACGGCTACCTGGACCTTGTTGCCCAGTGCGTCTTGTTGTTCCATCGAGCGCGGCGTCGCCGTGACGGTAATTTCCTTGCCGGCGCGTAGCATGACGAAGGTGATGCTGTCGCCGGCGCGGCCAGAGACCAGACGCTGGACGTCGGCAAAGGTCTCGACCTTGCTGCCGTCGACGCTGACGAATCGGTCGCCGGGCATGATGCCGGCCGCGGCGGCCGGACTGCCGACGGTGACCTCAGCCACCATCGGCTCCAGCACGGGCCGGCCGTGGACGGAAAACAGCACGGCAAAGACGGCGATCGTCAGCAGGAAGTTGAACAGCGGCCCCGCCACGACGGTCGCCGCCCGCTTCCAGATCGGCTGCGTGTGGAAGGCAACCTTGCGTTCTTCGTCGCTCAGCGCCTCGATCTCCTCCGAGCTGGGCTGGCTCGACGTCGCGTTCATGTCGCCGACGAACTTGACGTAGCCGCCGAGCGGTATGGCGCAAAGCTTCCAGCGCGTGCCGCGGCTATCGTTGAAGCCGATGATCTCTGGGCCGAAACCGATCGAAAAGGCTTTTGCGCCGATACCGCACCAGCGCCCGACGAGGTAATGGCCCATTTCGTGGACAAAAACGACCACGGTCAGCACGAACAGGAAAGGCACCAGCGTGCCGAGGACAAAGCCCTCTGTGCTGAAAACCGCGTGAAAAATCTCGTTCAATTCATGCCCTCAAATTCATCCACGGCACAGATCACGCCGCGACTGTGACATCAATCCAGGCGAATCCATGACGCAGCCCCGCGCCGGCCCACCGACGATGCCGTTCAAACCGGAAACAGACCCTGTGCCGGATGGTCGGCGGTCGCGGAAATCCAGCCGATGACGTATAGGGCGAAAGCCGCCGCGACAAGCCCATCTACCCGATCCATGATGCCGCCATGGCCGGGTATCAGCGTGCCGGAATCTTTACGGCCGTGGCGTCGCTTGACCCATGATTCGAACAGGTCGCCGGCCTGCGCGACAATCGAAAGCACCAGTGCGACCACGCCAAGCACGACGAGGTTGCCCGTTCCGGCCACGGCGGCCAGAAGCAGCCCGGCCACTACGCCGCCGACCACCCCACCGAGCGCCCCGCTCCGCGTCTTGCCCGGCGAGATCGACGGCGCCAGCCTTGGACCACCGATGGAGCGGCCGACGAAATAGGCAAAGATATCGGTCGCCCAAACCACGGCGAATAGGAACAGAATGGCCAGCAGCCCTGAATGGTCGCCGTCACGCAGGAAGGCCAGCGACAAGCCGGACACGGCCGCATAGGCAAGGCCGGATGCTTCCCACGGTCCTGCCCTGCGCATGGAAGAAGCGACCGCAGTGACAGTAATCAGGGCCGCGACGAGCGGCAGCAGCAAAGACGCAGGCAGGCCGGCGACGAGGGCACCAATAAAGACCCCGATCAGCGCCTCGGGCAGAAAGCCGAGACCTGCCGTAGCACCAGCACCTGCCGGGGCAATGGGGCGGCTCATCCGCGTCCACTCGTAGAAGATCACCGCCGCCATGGCAGCGCAAAGCAACCGGAAGGACAGTCCGCCGAGCCAGGTCAGGGCAAGCGTGACGATGGCAAGCACGACGGCCGAAATGACCCGGAGTTGGAGGTTGCTCATTCCTCAGCCTGAGGCGACATCTTGGGCGGCAAGTCCGCCGAAGCGGCGCTCGCGGCCGGCGAAATCGCGCAGTGCATCGGACAGGTGCTCGCGACTGAAGTCGGGCCAGTAGCAAGGCAGGAAAACGAGTTCGCTATAGGCGGCCTGCCATAACAGGAAGTTGGACAGCCGAAGCTCGCCGCTGGTGCGGATGACCAGTTCCGGGTCTGGAATGCCCTCTGTATCGAGCGAGCTGGCAAAGGAATCGGCCGTGATCGCCTCGCTCTCGATCTCACCGCGCGCCACCGCCGCTGCGAGCTTGCGCGCGGTGCGCACGATCTCGTCGCGCCCGCCGTAATTGAAGGCAATGACCAGTGTCAGCGCCTCGTTGCTGAGAGTGAGCGTTTCGGCTTCCTCGAGCAGCCCCCTTATGTCGGGCTGCAGGCCTGCCCTGTCACCGATGACCCTGATCCGCACCCCACTCTGGTGCAGCTCGGCGAGGTCACGTCGGATGAAAAGCTTCAGCAGGCCCATGAGGTCGCTGACTTCGGATTTCGGCCGTGACCAGTTTTCCGACGAAAAAGCGTAGACGGTCAGGAAGGAGATGCCGAGGCCGGGGGCGGCGCGCACTGTCTTGCGCAGCGCCTCGACGCCGGCGCGGTGACCGGCCAGCCGCGGCAAGCCGCGCGCCTTGGCCCAGCGTCCGTTTCCGTCCATGATGATCGCGACATGCGCGGGCGTTGCCATATTCTCGCTTCCGGGCCAGGCGTGGCCAGACCCTAGACCTGCATGATTTCCGCTTCCTTGTCGGAAAGCAGGTGGTCGATGGTGCTGATTGTCTCGTCGGTCAGTTTCTGAACCTGGTCGGCCCGTTTGCGATGGTCGTCCTCACTGATGTCGCCGTCCTTTTCCGCCTTTTTCAGAAAGTCCATGCCGTCGCGGCGAACGTGGCGTGCGGCGACGCGGGCATTCTCGGCATAACCGTGCGAGATCTTGACCAGCTCCTTGCGGCGCTGTTCGTTGAGCTCGGGCAGCGGAATCCTGAGATTGGTACCGTCGACGATAGGATTGAAGCCGAGATTGGCTTCACGGATGGCGCGGTCCACTGCGCTGACCATCGACTTGTCCCAGACCGAAACCGAAATCATGCGCGGTTCCGGCACCGACACTGTTGCCACCTGGTTGATCGGCATGGTGGTGCCATAGGCCTGCACCTGGACGGCATCGAGCAGGTTGCTCGACGCGCGGCCGGTGCGCAGCGAAGCCAGATCATGCTTGAACGCGGCGATCGCCCCGTCCATGCGCCGTTTGAGATCGTCGTACTCGCCACTCATCATCGTCTCCTCGACCCGTTAACCCGGGTTCACTGCTTAGGCCCCTGTTCGAGCCTCATCCGCAACCGGTCCCTTTCGGGTTCATGGTCCGGTCAATCGTCTGCGACAACCGTGCAACGGCCGCCGCCCCTCAGGATATCGCCGAAGCCACCCTTCTCGTGGATCGAATAGACGATTATCGGAATGTTGTTTTCGCGCGCAAGTGCAATCGCCGCCGTATCCATGATCGAAAGCCCGCGTTTGATGACTTCATCATGGCTGATCCGCTCGAAACGTGTCGCATGCGGGTCCTTCTTGGGATCAGCCGAATAGACACCATCGACCTGGGTACCCTTGAACAGAGCATCGGCGCCGATCTCGGCGGCGCGAAGGGCTGCAGCCGAATCGGTGGTGAAGAACGGATTGCCGGTGCCGCCGGCGAAGATGACGACCTTGCCCTGGTTCATGTAGGCGGTCGCCTGACGCTGCGAAAAACTTTCGCAAAGCTCGGGCATGGCGATCGCCGACAGCACCACGGCGTCGACGCCGATCTTGTTGAGCGAGGTGCGCAACGCCAGCGAATTGATAACCGTGGCAAGCATGCCCATATGGTCGCCGGTGACGCGGTCTCCGCCTTTTGACGCAACCGCGACGCCACGGAAGATGTTGCCGCCGCCTATGACGACACCGACTTCGATGCCCAATGCGCGGGCCTCGGCGATGTCGGCGGCGATGCGGTCGACCACCGATACGTCGATGCCGAAATGCTGCTCGCCCATCAACGCTTCGCCCGACGCTTTCAGCAAGACACGTCGGTAGAGGGGCTTCACCGTCATCTGGTCCTCGTCATCGTGCGTGTGACGCGTTTCGGTGCGCCCCGAAACACTGGGCGTTCCGATACACGAAGGGGGGCCCCCGGGACCCCCGCCGCCCCCCCCGGATGTGAAGAAGGGGTCCAGGGATAGCCGCAGCAACCCCCGGCAAAAAATACTACCCAGCTCAAAAACCGCCGGAATGATTCCGGCG
>NZ_JAMYME010000046.1:0-44668 GCF_040318345.1 Mesorhizobium sp. M1169
ATACGGGGTTGTTTTGGGGCGCTATTGCGGCTAGCAGTTCACCCCCCTTAAGGAGCGTTGGGTCCGCGCCCCGCAACGGGGGTTTGGGGTCGCGGGGCTCCGGAGACGGAGAGAGGGGTCCTCCTTTAAGTGCCCTGCCCCCACCCTCTTCCTGGAACCGGATTCCCCGCCCCCGCATTTCCTTAACCGGGAGGCGAAGGAGCGCGGCATGAAAGCCTTATTCGCAATCTTTGGCGGCTTCGTGCTGACGCTCGCCGTATTCGCCAGCGGTCTCGCCTTCGCCACCTGGCTTCTAATAGCCAAGCCGGTACGGCCGGCCGCCCCGGTCTCCAGCGTCGCCGAACTGTGGGCCAAGGACCCGCGACCGGTGAACCCGGCCTCGCAGCGCCTCGAACGCCTCCCGGCCCGCCCGGTCCCCGTTCGCACCTCGGAAGTCGATCGCAGCTCGAAAACCACCGATGCCGCCGCAGCGTCGACAACCGACATTACCGCGACCGGCTCCATCCAGCCACCAGCGGAAGAGCAGCAGACGCTGCCCGCCGCCCACGTGGAATGGTGCGCCAGCCGCTACCGCTCCTACAGGCCGGACGACAACCACTACACATCCTACAGCGGACAACAGCGCCCCTGCATCTCGCCCTATCTCGGCGCCGCCGATGACGGCAGCTATTTCGAGGCGAGCGATACGTCGTCGGTGGAGGGCTACGCGCCATCGGATGAATCCGGCGCCGCCGAGCTCTCATTCGACCACGTGCAATACTGCTTCAGCCGCTACCGGTCATATCGACCGGAGGACAACAGCTATCAGCCGTATTCGGGCGGGCCGCGCAGGCAGTGCGAGTAGGCAGGCCGTGGGGTGGCTGGCGGCCGCAGTGCATGGCGCCTTGTGCGACCCCACCCAACGATCACGCAGATTTCTTGGATCGTTCGGGTTGGCGCGGCGTTCATCCGATACCCAAAGGAGAAATCAACATGGGCGACGACCGGGAAGACAAGATTCGTGAGCGCGCATACCAGATCTGGGAACGCGAAGGCGGGATCCATGGCGATCCCGAGCGGCACTGGCACCGGGCCGAGGCCGAGATCGACAGGGAGGCGGCCCTGCCACTGACGGCAGGCGATGCCCTGCCGGAAACCCGCGAGGTCGCGAGCTCCGACGTTTTGACGGTGGAGGCCCTGGCGGTGCGCACCGGCATATCGGGCGAACAGGCGCAGGAGCTGATCGACAGGCTGGGAAACGACAGGGCGGCTATCGAACAAGCCGCGCGCAACCTTAAGGGGAAGCAGCGGCTCGGGGAGTGACAGATGATCAGAAAACTCAAAGACGGAAAATACCGCCTCTATTCGCGCAAGAAGGACGAAAAGACCGGCAAGCGCCGCAATCTCGGCACCTTCGATACCCGCGAGGCCGCCGAAAAGCACGAACGTGAGGTGCAGTATTTCAAGAGGCATTGAGGCGGCGTGCTGTCGCTTCGGTGCCTCCATTAGTTGATATTGAACAAAACGGGAACAAAAATGTCAAGAGCGAATTGACTCTGCGAGGAATGCCTTCCTATTTGTCAGCAGGCGGGGCGGTTGCTCACAAATCGAGGAGAGCCGCGATGGGCAGACGAAAAAGCCGGTTCGACAGGCTGTCGGCGAGGGATGCGGAGGCGATCATCAGGGACACTTTGAGCCTGCGCAAGACGGTGCTGTCGTCGCAACTGCATCTGAAGGCGCATGGCGAGCTGTTCTGGCAGCTTTGCGGGCTTGTCGAGAAATTGCACGAGGTGCTGGCCAGCGTCGCGGAGAAGGAGCCCGATTACCGGATGGCGGAGCTTGGCCTGCTTCCGCTGCCCGAGGATTACTCGACCCGGAATTGAGCCATGGCCGGGCCGATGGACAGCGTTGGGCGTGCCGCCAAGGCCAACATGCTGCTCATCGTGGAGTGCGGCCATTGCTACCATGTCGGACGCTTCAGGGCGAATGACGTGGCCCAGGTGGTGGGCTGGAGCAAGCCGCTGGAAGCGATCAGGTTCAGGTGCAAACGATGCAGCCGCAGGGACACGACGGTGAAGACGCAGTTCATCGACCAGGACCATCCACCCAAGGGCTACATCTGGGTGCTGCAGAAATTCAAGCGCTAAAACAACGAGCCTTGCGCCGGCGCCTGCTGCGGAAACTTGATCTGTGTCGCCGGTTTTTCGACGATCACCAGCGCGTCATCGGGCGCCGTGCGCTGCAGGTGCCTTGCCTCCGACCACGGCGCGGTGAGCCAGGCCTCCGTTTCTTCCGGCGTGGTCAGGATCACCGGCATCGCCTTTTCGTGGATCGGCGCGATCAGCGCGTTGGGCTGGGTCGTCATGAAGCCATAGACCTGGTGATCGGCGGGGCCGTCCTTGACCTTGCGAAGGCCATGCCAGCGCGTCCACAGGCCGGCAAAGAAGAACAGCGGGCGGTCCTCGCCGAGTGCAAACCAGTAGTTGCGCTGGATGCCGGTCTCGTGGTCCTTGTCGCCGGGCGTCGGGCTGGGCTCGGCGAAGCTGGTGACAGGCACCACGCAGCGGTTCTCGATGCCGAGATATTGCTGCCAGTGGCCGTATTGCGGATTGCGGATATTAGTGGTGCCGTAGTCGGTCTTGCCCTTGACCCGCTCCAGTGGCGTCGGCATGCCCCACAGCAGATTGGCCAATTCGCGTTCGCCGTCCGGCGCGTTGCGCACCACCGGGCCGGGCTGGTTGGGATAGATGTCGATGGAGGGTTCGAGATTGCCGAGGATGTCGCGCAAGGCGCGGGTCCACTGGCGGATGGCCTCCTGGCTGGTCGTGATGTTGTAGAGATTGCACATTTTCAGGCCGTTCCCGGATGCTCAGGCATCTTGTTGGAAACGGCCTGGAATTTCCAGCGCTGTCCGTTGGGTTGCTGACACGGCAGGCCGTGTCAGCAATGGCTTTGTGAGACCTACCGCGCCGATTGTCTCATAGCTTGTGCGGCTACCGCCGCGAGAAAAGCCCTCGCCGCGGCATCGCAGGCCGCTCGAGACGGGCCTTTGGCGAAAAGAAGAAGCTCGGCGGCTCGAATGTTGAGCCCGTGCTTCCTTGCGAATGTGGCTAGATCATAAGGCTTGTTGTCGTAAGGTTCGTCGTCGTAGTCGATCGTCAGATCGTAGTTTTCTTTCATTTTCTTCCTCCCTTTAGCGATCTCCCCCCTCCTATCGCTAACGCAAAATTAACGTCGATGGCGGCGGGCGAGTCCACCAATCAGAGATTGTGTAAAAAACGTACGAGCTCGCATGCTCGCCCTCGCAACGGGCCTGCGAGCAATCGCCGCCGACCGGACCGGTCGAAAGAGCCGATTATGATGGCAATGTTGGAAAGGCTGCCACAGCCTGGTGCTACGGGTGTCCGCGACGCCTAGCGTGCCTAAATAGCAGGCATTTTCATCTTCCAGGCCCCGGTCCGCAGCCGGCCTCGTTGGGTCCGGCTAAAGGATAAGTCCGGCTAATAACACCGTAAGGAGCAGCGACAGCGGAACGGCCGCAAGACACCAGATCTCCAACGTGTTGTTTTGCAGCGGGTCCATCATCAGCCTCACTTTTTGGTTTGTCATTGTGACACTAACGGTTGGTCGGAGGTAGCGGTTCCAAGCGACGCCGTTCATAGAGCGCTGCCTGTGCTGCATATTAGCAACAGCTTGACGACCGCTGAGCCGGTACCGCTTGGACAACTTCACTGGCGCCGGTGGATGCGTATTCCGCAGGACTGCAAGCGCCCCTCGGCATCAGTCGTGCGGGGATCGATCGCCGCCCATGATCAGCGCCGAGCCGGTCATGCCCCGGAACCCAATGGCTGCATCTATCTCCGGCCGAAGTTTCGCTACCACCGAGCCGATCCGATGTTCACTCCAGCCAGCGATGCGCGTTTACAGGGACCTAAGTCTGACCTGCCTGCGCAATGGTCTTGTGTACGGCCGGCATCGGGAACAACTGCGCCCGTCTTCAGTTGATGGCGTCACCTCCTCGAGGAGACATCGGCGCAGAATCAGTCCCTTCATGCGCTGATTAGGGTCCGCCTGCCATTGCTGGATTTGGCAGGCGGACCCTTGGTTCTGTACGCTCCAGATGGAAAGCGGGTAAGCTCGGGATCACTCATCATCCCAGAAATCCCGTAGAGACGTAGGCGGAGGTCTTCCTCGCCCCTGAGATGCTTGACCTGAATTGACATCCGAGACGACCTCCCAGCGCGCGCACGCAGCGGGGTCGCCCTCAGCCTTCCAGCGCCTCGTGCTGGTAAAGCTCGTCCATGCTGAGCGTCGCAAGCGCGGCGAACGGCGCCTGCTTTTTCACACGGCCGTGGCTCAGGATCACGACGTCGTCGCAGAACGAGATGGTGCTGCGATGATGGCTGATGACGATGGTAGTGCGGCGGCCGGCCCGCGACTTGAGCGTCTCGACGATTGCCGCTTCCGACAGGCCGTCCACCGCATTGGTGGCTTCGTCGAGGATGAGGATGTCGGGATCGCGCACCAGGGCCCTGGCCAGCGCGATCCGCTGCCGCTGTCCCGCCGAGAGATTGACGCCACGATAGCCGACGACCGTCCAATAACCCTGCGGCAGTTGCTCGATGAAGCCATGCGCTTCGGCCAGTTTTGCGGCGCGCTCGGCGTCGTCGGCCGAGGCGGTGTCCTGGCCGTAGACAATGTTTTCGAAAACCGTGCCGTCGACCAGTTCCAGCTCCTGGCTGGCGAGCGCGATGTGCTTTCGCCACTGGCCGGGGTCTATGCGGTCCAGCGGCGATCCATCGACGAGGATCCTGCCGCTATCCGGTTCGACGAAGCGGCACAAAAGGTTGACGATCGTCGTCTTGCCGGCGCCCGACCGGCCGATCAGCGCGGTCGAGCGGCCGCTGCGGAGGTCGAAGCTCGCCGCATGCAGCACCACCGCGCGCTGTTCCGAACCAGAATAGGTAAAGGTGACGTCCTCGAACTTGATGCCTTGGCTGAGCCCAGGGAACGCTGCGCTGCCTTGCGGCGGCGCGGGCTTGCCGGATGGGTCCAGCATCCATGTCACCTCTTCAAGCGATCCGCTCAGGCCTTGCAGCTGGCTCCAGGCCATTTGCAGCGACCGCATATAGGGCTGCAGCCTGTAGAGCAGGATGACGAAGGCGACGATCAGCGGGAAGGAAACATTGGCGAACCAGGCGCCGATCACCACCGCCAGGAACAGCATGGCGTGCAGAACCTCGGTCAGCGGCGGCAACGCTCCCTGGCGGGTTAAAAGCACGAAGGCCGCCCGGCGCACCGCGTCGGATGCCTGGTCGAAAGCCGCTTTCTCGCGTTGCTCCTGGCCAAAAATGCGGATCAGCCGCCCGGCATGCACCAGATGCAGCATCTGCGATGCGAGCTGGCTGTTGCGGGAGGCGACGCTGCGGCTCGGCGCCTTCAGATTGGCCGACAGCACGGCGTGCGCTACCTGGACCAGCGCCAGGCCCAGCGTCACCAGCAGCGTCATTTGCCACGACAGAAGCAGCAGGAAGGCCAATAGGATGATTGCGGCCGATGCATTGACGATTGCCCCCAACGTGATCTGGATGGCATCCGAGGCCCGCCAGGATTCGTTGGAGATGATGTTGAGCAGCCGTCCGGGGCTTTGCTGCAGGAAGAACGGGTAGCCCACCCGCAGCAGCTGCTCCGACAGCGCGCTGCGGATCGAATGGCTCGCCTTGCCGTAGATGAAGGTGGTCAGCAGCGTGTTGGCAAAGGCGAACAAGTTCTTAAGCACGATCGAGCCGAGGATGGCGACCGAAATGACGATCAGCCGGTCGCGCTCGCTCAGGCTCGATCCGACATGCTGGAAGACGGCGGAAAAGCCGGCCATGCCGATCTGCCCTTGCCCCATGATTATGTTCAGCAACGGAATGATCAGGCCGATACCAAAACCTTCAAGCGCGGCGCTGAGCAGCCCGAGCACCACCACGGCAGGAAGCAGGCGCAACTGCTTTCTTCCGAGCGCGCGGCGCAGCATCGGCAGGCTGGGCGGCATCAATCGCATGGTGGCGGATCACCTCGCCTCGGCATTTGCCTGTTGCTCCTGTCGCATTTGCGCCGGCTGCGGCGATTTCGCCAGCAAAAGCACCGCGAACTTGGCCGCGCCGAGCAAATTCATGCCGACGATCGGCCAGTGCGACAGCTTGAGTTCACGGTCGAACAGAGGGCCTTTCACCAGTTCGCGCAAGGCCGCCCTCATCGACCAGTAGCAATGGCGAAGCAGCCACGGCGCGTGGCGGATATGTTTCAGGCAAAGCCCGCCATTGCCCATGCTGTAGTCGCGGTGCAGCTTTTCGATGGCTTTGCGGTCGCGCCGGCCGTGATGGTGATAGATAGTCATGTCGGGCACATATTCGACCGGGATCCCAAGTAGCACCGCCCGCACCAGATAGTCCGTATCCTCTGCGGAGCGCAGCGGGCCGCCGGCGCCGAACCGTTCGTCGAAACGGCCGATGCGGGTGGCAACATCGCGGTGCATCGTCATGTTGCAGCCAAGCACGAAGCCGCCGGGATGGACGTCTGGGGTAAGCCGCGCGCGCACCGGCGACCGCTTTATGGTGAACGGCAGGTCGCGGGGGTCGCCGATCTCGACCCGCCCACCGCGGATGACCCGTTCGCCGGCCGCATAGTGCCGCTGCAGATCGCGCAAATAATCCTTGTGGACAGCGCAATCATCGTCGACGAAGACCAGCACGCGGCCCCGCGCGCGCTCCAGCCCGGTGTTGCGCGCGGCCGCCAATCCGGGTCGCGGCTCGCGAATGGCCGTGAACGGAATGTCAGAAAGTTCGGCTATGCCGGCCAGCCGCTCTGCTGTGCAGTCGGTCGAGCCATTGTCGACAACCACCAGTTCGGCAGAGAAGGCGGCGTAGGCGCGGCACGCGGCCTGGATCGACTTTATGCAAGGCTCGAGCACGTTGACGCGGTCGCGTGTGCAGACAATGAAGCTGACCGCCGGCGCCGGTCCTTGCTGCGGCCGCGGCGACATGGCCGCCGGCACCGTCGAGCGGCCGCGCTGCTGGAGCTGGTGCGATTTGACGAACATGCGTTGCTAGCTCAACTGGTTCGAAGGCAAAACCGCCGCGGCCGGCACGGACTGCAGATACCGCGACAGGGCATCCACCTGCCTGGTGACCGACATCGAGGCGAGACTGAAGCGCGGCGCGAAGGCACCGGTCCGAAACACGTACTGCTCGCGCCGCCGGATGAGGTTCCATTTCGCCGTCCGCGTCAGGAATTCGTGCATCAGCAGCGGCTGCCTTTCCCCCGATATCAGCTGGTAGAGGAAATAGAACAGGTTCAGCGTGCCGGCCTGGTAACTCGGCCTCGTCTCGGCCGGCAGTGCCGAAATCCTTTCTTCCAGCGCAAGGATCCATTCGGCGGCACGGCGAGCCGTGTCCATCGACAGGACCTCACCGATGTCGCGCAGGCCTTGCGTCTCTTGTGCGAGCCCTTCGCGCTCGAGGTTCTCGGCGACGATCTTCAAATGGGTCCTGCGCATTTCGCGCTTGTGCCTGTTGGTCACGCTGTCGTCATGGATACGATAGGCGATCAGGCTTTCGGGGATCATGGCCGCCGGGTAGCGGTCGGTCAGCCGCCTGAACAGGTCGAAATCCTCGGCATGCTTGTAGCTTTCGTCATAAAATAGAACGCTCTCTTCGATGACCTTCCTGTTGTAGACGACCGTGGAATGCATGAAGATCGTGAAGAACATCGACAGTATTCGCAGGATATTGTCCTGGAATATCGGATCGGGCGAACCCCTGACGATGCGGTTGCCGAGCAAGGTATCGAAACCCGCGCCGCATAGAGCCAGGTCAGGCTGCTGGTTGAACAGCGCGACCTGCCGCGACAGGCGCTGGGGATAGGCGATGTCGTCGGCGTCCATCCTGGCGACCAGATCGCCGCGCGCCACGGCCAGGCCTTCGTTCAAAGTTGCGATCAGGCCACGGTTTTCGCGTGAGATGATCGAGATGCGATTGTCGGCTTGGCGGTATTTCTGCAGGATCTGCAGCGAGTTGTCGGTCGAGCCGTCATCGATGGCGATGACCTCCAGACGCTCGTAATCCTGGCGCAGGACGCTGCCCAGCGCAGCGGCGAGATAAGGTCCCGCATTGTAGATCGGCAGCAGAACGGAAACCAAGGGAGCAGCAGCCATGATCAGCTCCGATCGGTTCGGTGCAGCTTGCGCGGCGAGGGTGACGTGCCACCATCAAGCGGCCTGCCCGGATATGCTCCGGCCGCGATCCATCCGGCATTGCCCACGTCCATGCCTGCCGAGATGGCGCCGCGGCCTTTTCCAGCAACATAGGGGAAGTGGCGCTTGAGGCTGTTGAGCGGCTTTTCGAAAAGCAGCCACGAAACCGAAGCCAGCATGAGCGTCGCAGTTCCCGCGACCAGGAACCGCCCCGGCCCTTGCTCCGAGACGTTGAGCGGGATCCAGGGCTGCGACTTGACAACCAGAGCCAGCACTATGGGATGGTAGAGATAGACGCCGTAGCTTATGCGGCCAAGGCCAAGCAGCGGCGGCAGTTCGAGAAGTTTTCCGACGCGACCGCCAATGCCCGTTGAACAGCTTGCAACGATGACCACCAGAGGCGCGACAGGCAGGATCTGCAACAGCAGCCAGAGACCCCATTCCTGCACCGGATTTGCCGGCGCCGGCGCAAACCACTGCAGAACGAAAAACGCCGCGGCGAGCCCCGGCCAGCCAGCTCGAAGCCATTGCGGCAAGCCGGCTGTTCTTGACCGGTAGGCGGCGAGCAGCGCGCCTGACGCCAATGCATCCATCGACGCCGGCGGCAGCAGGTCGCGCGCCAAACCGGGCGTTCCCGCGATCGGCCAATAAAACCGGTAGGCCAGCGACAGCATGATCACGCCGATGCAGATCGCTTCGAGGCGCTGGCGCGGTGCCAGCAGGACGATCAGTGGCCAGGCGATATAGAACTGCTCCTCGATGCTCAGGCTCCAGAAATGGCAGAGCAGCCAGGGCGTCCATTCATTCTGCGCCGCGTACCAGAAATTCGACAGATAGAGGGCATGCCAGGCCAGCGATCCTCTGGACTGCTCCAGGTCCACCAGCCAGACGAAACCCAGCACGGCGAAATAGGGCGGGAATATTCGCAGCGCCCGCCTGATATAGAAGGATTTCAGCGCCGGTCCGGTTTCGAATTCGGCGGCCGCTCTGGCTTCCAGCAGCAGTCGCGTGATCAGAAAGCCGCTCAGCACGAAGAACAGGCGCACGCCGATATGGCCCCAGAACGAGGACCCTCCGGCCGCGAAGAAATGGGAGTACAGCACCATCGTCACGGCGATGGCCCTCAGCGCGTCCAATTGGGTGTCGCGCGCATTTCCCATTAGCGGCATACGCCGGCGGGACGGCGAAACTGCCAATCGGTCAATATAGCGGCGTCGTTCACGGCGCATTCCAATCGGAAGCGCCCCCCTTGCGCAGAATAGGACCACCATTGTGCAACGCAACACAAAAAGTTGACACATTTGAAACAGGAACGTGAGGCGCGACTAATAAAAGCCAAAAAACAGCAGGAAACAGCCTGAATTGTCCATTCTTGACGATTTTTTCGCACTGCCTTGGCCCGCCGAGATCGGCGAGAGGGTGCTGCGATGCAGCATGTTCGCCGCCATCACGGGCGCAAGATCTGGGTCTGGACACAGATGCCCCGCCACAGGACCGGCCGGCAACCGACGCTCGGCGACCTTTTTGCTGCGCTGGCGCGGCTGCTGTTAGCGCGACAACAGTGGGAGCAAGCGCAAGCTTCCCGCCTTCGAGTTACGCCTCCTTGCTGGCATTCGCGAGCGCCACTGCGCGACGCTCCGGGAGCGCCAATCCGACGAGCGCGCCGGCGAGCGAGAGCAGAGCGGAGACGTCGATTGCCGAGGTGAAGCCATCGCTGAACGCGTCAGTGGACGAGAAGCTTCCAGTGCCGGCGAACACCGCACCGGCGATCGCGATCCCGGATACGCCACCGAGGAAGCGGAATGTGTTGAACGTGCCGGCAGCCTTGCCGACCTCCGGCCGGGCGACCGCATTGAGAACCGCGTTCTGCGCGGCAGGCATGGCCATCGACACGCCGGCACTGGTAATGATCAGCGGGGCGACTAGCTGAACGTAGGGCAGATCAGGTGCGGCGATCTGCGCCAGCCAGGCCATTCCAGCCGCTTGCAGGATCAGTCCGGCCACCACAAGCCAGCGCTCGCCGACTCGGTTGATCAGGCTGCCGGCGATCGGTGCGACCACGAAAAGCGTGGCGGTCCAAGGCAGCAATCCCATGCCGGCGCCGAACGGCCCACGGCTCTGGGCAAACTGCAGAAACTGCGGCAACAGGAATACGAGGCCGTACATGGCCGCGCAGAGCAGGAAGTTCGCCCCTACGCCCGAGGAGAATGCGCGCGCCTGAAAGAACCGCAAAGGCAGCATGGGCTCGCGGGTACGCAGCTGCCAAAGGACGAATGCGGTGGCGAAAAGCAGCCCGGCCGTCAGCGCCGTCAGCACTTCAGAGCCGCTCCAGCCCACGATGTTGCCGCGCATCAGACCCCAGACCAGACCAAATGCCGCCGCAGTTACCAGGACGACGCCGAGGACATCGATAGCCGTGCCCGGCCCGTAACTCTCCGGAATCCGACGCAGCACCAGCGGGATGAGGACGATGCCGACCGGGACATTGAGCCAGAAGATCCAGTGCCAGGAGAGGCCTTCGGAAATCGCACCGCCCGCCATCGGGCCGATGATCAGGGCCAGGCCGGTGATGCTGCTGAAGATACCCAGCGCCTTGCCTCGCTCCTCCGGGGGAAAAGCGACGCTCAGCAGCGCCATGGCCAGCGGCATGACCATTGCGGCACCTGCGCCCTGGACCGCACGGGCCGCAATCAGCAATCCGGCATTGCCAGCGAGCGCGCAGGCAACCGACGCTGCGACGAACAACGCCAATCCGGCAACGAGCGTACGCCGGCGGCCGAACCGGTCACCGAGCGCAGCCCCGGTCATGAGTAGGACGGCAAAACTCAAATTATAGGCGTTCATCGTCCATTGCAGCGTCTCCAGCGAGGCATCGAGCTCGACGCGCATTGTGCTCAATGCCGTCGCCACGACCATCGCATCGAGAACGACCATCAAGGAGCCTATCGACGTGAGGGCGAGAACCCAGACCTTCGTTGATCCCGCACTTTGCTTGCTCATGACTATGGCGCCTCCGGCTTGAACAAAGGGCCCGCCAGGTTGACGGGCCCGTGATCCAGAGACGCGTAGGGAACATCAAAGGATTCCAGCAGGAGAAAGTTTTTTCGACCGAATCCTTTTGCCATCGTCGAGCGTCTATAAGACGCTGCGCCCGATGGCGGGCGCCTCTGCCTGGGAGATACGCATGAGATCGACCCTTGTGCGATGACCGGATCCGCAATCGGCACGCCAGAAGGACGGGAGCCATTCGACCGGCTGCTCGGCGAATTGCGGCCGAAACTGCACCGTTATTGCGCCCGCATGACCGGTTCGGTGATCGATGCCGAGGATGTCGTCCAGGAAGCTACGGTCAAGGCGCTTGAGGCGTTCCCCGGGACCGGACCGATAGCCAATGTCGAGGGCTGGCTGTTCCGCATCGCGCACAATACAGCGCTCGACCACCTGCGCCGTCGCGCCAGGTTGGATGCCGCGCATGTCGTTGAGGATATCGATATGATCCCTGACCCCGGTATGTCGGCCGAGGGTCGACACACTGCGGCCGCAAGCCTGCAGACCTTCATGCGCCTGCCCGCGGCGCAGCGTAGCAGCGTCATCCTCATGGATGTGCTCGGCTATACGATCGAAGAGATCGGCAACATTATCGACAGCAGCGTTCCGGCGGTGAAAGCCGCACTGCATCGCGGCCGTCTGCGCCTGCGCGAGGTCGCCGGCGAGTCTGAGGATCGGCCTGCGCCGGTGTTGGCCGAGCCCGAGCGGGCGCGGCTGGCAGCCTATGTAGAGCGGTTCAACGCCCGCGACTTCGATGCGATCCGCGACATGCTGGCCGAGGACGTCCGGCTTGACCTCGCCAACCGGCTCCGGGCGAGTGGCCGCACGAAAGTGGGCCGGTACTTCCATAATTACGCGGGTATCCACGATTGGCGGCTGCTTCCAGGCCTGGTGGATCGGCAGCCAGCCATTCTTGTGATCGATCCGGACGACTCGGCCAGAGGGCTAAAATATTTCATCCTGCTGGAATGGGCCGGCGACAGATTGGCGAGAATTCGCGATTTCCGCTATGCGCGCTACACGCTTGACGGCGCCGAGGTGGTGCCTCTGCTTGCATAGCAATTCGCGTTTCATAATGCCGAACAAACACTGCCAGCTATTTTTGGATCGCGGCCGCTTGCCATCCAAGCGGCCGCCCTTTTCCGCCGATCCTGCTTTAAGCTTTAAGCCGGTTGCAACTCCCTGCGCGGCAGCGGCGGGAAGGCGATCGCAATCGCCATCGCGCCAAGCCCGACAAGGGCCGAGCCGATGAACAGCCAGGAATAACTGGCATAGGCATCGAACACCATGCCGCCGGCGAGCGGGCCGAAAGCCATGCCGAGGCTGGACAGCATGGTTACTGCACCGAACACCGTACCGAGGATGCGCTGGCCGAAATATTCCCGCGCCAGCACCGCATAGAGCGGCATGACGCCGCCATAGGTGGCGCCGAAGATGACGGCGAGCGTGTAGAATTGACCAAGCTCGCTGACCGCCAGATAGGCTGCGATGACCACGGCCTGTATGGCCAGCCCGGTGATCAGCACCGGCTTGACGCCCAGCCGATCGGCAAGCACGCCGTAAAGCAGCCGGCCACCCAGCCCTGCCAGGCCCTCGATGCTGTAGATGCTGACCGCCGCCATCGGCGCTATGCCGCACAGCATCGCATAGCTCACCATGTGGAAGATCGGCCCGGAATGCGCCGCGCAGCAGGCAAAGAAGGTCAGTCCCAACACGATGAATTGCGGCGAGCGCAGCGCCTGCGGAACCGTCATGCCGGCACCCTCGGCCGCAACGCTTGGGGCAGCGCCGTCGGCAGCGGGCTTGGGCGGCTGGCGCACCAGAAGCGCGGCCGGCAGTAGCAGCACCCACGCGGTTATGCCGATGTCGAACATCGCGGTGCGCCAGTCGTAGGCCGAAATCAGCCAGCGGGCGAAGGGCGAGATGGTCATCGGCGCCACGCCCATGCCGGCCGAGACCAGCGAGACGGCGAGGCTGCGGTTCGTGTCGAACCAGGCGGAGGTCAGCGCGATCATCGGCGCGAAGAAGGCGCTTGCCGCGAGGCCGACGAGCACGCCGTAGGCCAACTGGAAAACGAGCAGCGAACCGGTGCGGCTGGCCAGGACCAGCGCCAGGCCGAGCAGCACGGCGCCGGTCACGACGACGATGCGGGCGCCAAAGCGGTCGTAAATGGCGCCCCAGGCGAAGCCGCCGAGGCCCATTACCAGGAAGTTCAGCGTCATCGCACTCGATATGCCGGCGCGCGACCATTGTGTGTCGAGCGCCATCGGTTCGAGAAAGATCGCCAGCGAGAACATCGCCCCGAGGGCGACACAGGTCATCAGCGCGCCAGCCGCGACGATAACCCAACGATAGGGAAGGCTCATTTCACTTTTCTCCCATGCCGGAAGCGTTGATACGGCACGACCTTTTCGAGCTCCGCCGAGCCGCTTGCGTCCGAAGGACGTTGGAGATGTCTTGAATCCGACAATCCGGTTGCATTTTTTATCCAGTCGGCGCGATGGCGCCATTCCACGGCTTTCTGGATTGACCGCGCACCATTCGAAGCTAGATTTCCAACCGGCGATCAGGAGCTGTCAAGCATGGCAAATCAGGAACTTCATCGCGGGCGTCTCATCGACCACCTCCAGCTGGTGGTCAGGGATCTCAAGGCCAGCCGTCGTTTCTACGAGGCGGTTCTCAACGTGCTCGGCATACCGATCGGTGGCGCCGGCAATGATTATTTCTGGGCCGATGAGCTGTTCATTTCCAGCCCCGACAGCCCGGCGGCCCTGGGAAAGCTGACCGGCCGCCATCACCTGGCCTTCCAGGCAAATGACCGCGCCATGGTCGACGCATTCTACAGGGCCGGCCTCGACGGCGGCGGCACCGACAATGGCGCGCCCGGCGAACGATCCTACCATCCCGGCTATTACGCCGCCTTCCTGCTCGACCCCGACGGCAACAACATCGAGGCCGTCCACCACGGCGCCGCCAACCGCAGCGCCGATTCAGTGAAGATCACTTTCTAGCTTCGGGTAAGGGTGGTTTGCTTGCGCAAACGGCCGGCACGGTTGGTCTCTGCCAAAAGCTGGGTGTTTGCGTCATAGACCATGCGTCTGCCCTATCGCGTCAGCGCAGCCATTTGGCCTGCAAGGAAATCGACGAACAGCCGCGCCCGGACCGGCAGCTGTCGCCCGTACGCATGGACGATGTGCACCGGCATGGTTGGCATCGCCACCTCGGGCAGGATGCGGACCAGGCGACCCGTGTCGAGATCGTTCTGCACGGCAAACCGCATCAGATGCGCGATGCCGGCGCCGGCAAGCGCCGCATTGCGGATGGCGCCGCCGTCATCGGTATCGAGCCGCCCATCCGGCACGATCATCGTACCGTCGGCAAATGTGACCGGATAAGGCCGGCCAGCCATCTGGTGACGGACGAATTCATGGTCCCGTAAATCCTCGACCGATGCCGGACGGCCGCGCCGCTCGACATAGGCCGGTGAGGCCACCAGCATGATCGGCAGATTGGCGATCTTGCGCGCGACGAGCCCGGTGTCTGAGAGCGGCCCCATGCGCACCGCAACATCATAGCCTTCGCGGATCAGGTCGGCGTGGCGGTCGGTGACGCTGAGCTCCAGTTTGACTGCGCCGTGCTGCGCAAGGAACGCTTGCGCCCATGCCGCGATCAGGCCACGCCCAAGCTCGACGGGCGCTGTAACGCGCAGCAGGCCGCGCGCCGTATCGGCCATCTGAACGATGTCTTCGGCATCGTCCAGCGCCCTGAGCAGCGGCGCCACGCGCTCGTAATAGGCGATGCCTTCGCTGGTGAGCCCGAGCCGGCGCGTCGAGCGCTGGATCAGCCTGACGCCGAGCCGACGCTCGAGCCGCGCCACGCTTTTCGACACTGCCGACGGGCTGGAGCCGACCAGCCGGCTGGCGGCATGGAAAGAGCCGGCATCGACGGTTCGGACGAAGGCGACGAGACCGGCGGTCTTTTCGAGGATGGTGGTCATTCCGGAATTCCAGGCATGAAAGAATGGATCATGATGATCCTAATACGCTTTTTGATCATCATTAAATACCGCTCATCGTCGACAAAGGAGAGATTGATGAGCAAGCTGAACGGCAAGGTCGCCATCGTCACCGGCGCCTCCAAGGGTATCGGCGTCGCCATCGCCAAGAGTCTTGCCACGGCCGGCGCCGCAGTGGTCGTCAACTACGCCTCGTCACGGGAAGGCGCCGACCGCGTCGTCGCCGAGATCGAGGACCGTGGCGGCCGCGCCGTCGCCGTCCAGGGCGACGTGTCGCAATCGGCCGACGTGCGCCGCCTGTTCGAGGCGGCGAAATTGGAGTTTGGCGGGCTCGACATACTGGTCAACAATGCCGGAGTCTTCGCATTCGAGCCGCTGGAAGCGGTTACCGAGGCCGAGTTTCACCGCGAGTTCGACACCAATGTGTTGGGCATCATTCTGACCACGCAAGCAGCAGTGAAGCATTTTGGCGCGGGCGGCGGCAGCATCATCAACATAAGCTCGGTCGCCAGCCGCAATCCGCAACCGAACTCGCTCGTCTACGCCGCGACCAAAGGTGCGGTGGACACGATCACGCTGTCGATGTCGCGGGAGCTCGGCGAACGCAACATCCGCGTCAACGCCATCGCGCCCGGCGGCATCGATACCGAGGGCCTCGCGCGCATCGGCATCGTCGGCAGCGAATTCGAGAAGCAGATTATAGCCATGACGCCGCTCGGTCGCTTCGGCCTGCCCGACGACGTCGCCCGCGTCGCGGTGTTCCTCGCGTCCGACGAAGCGTCCTGGCTGACCGGCGAGCGCATCACCGCCTCCGGTGGCTGGCGATAGGCATGGAGGGCGCGGACCGCCGTTTCACGGACCATGCCCCACGCAGAGCGACGTCGATAAAACACTGCAATCGATGACGGGTGCGATCCAAGCCCTATGTAGCAGCGAGGGAGGAGCGCCGTGCGCCATCGATGACGGCGAGAAACCAGGGAGATAACGGATGACGGACGACGAAAGGGCAATCCGAAAGCTGGTCGAGACGTGGATGGATGCGAGCAAGCGTGGAGACATCGCGACCGTCCTCAGCTTGATGACGGACGACGCGATCTTCATGGTTCCCGGCCGGGTACCCTTCGACAAGGAGATCTTCGCGGCAGCCGCGCGGGAGACGGCCGGCGTTCATATCGACGGCACGAGCGATATCGTGGAACTACAGCTTCTCGGCAATTGGGCCTTCATCCGCAGCCGCATCAATATGACCGCGACCCCGCCGAATGGCGAGCCGGTCCATCGATCGGGATATGCGCTGACGCTCCTGCGCAAGGAGGCGGATGGTGAGTGGCGGCTCGCACGCGATGCGAACCTGCTGACCCAGCAAAGCTAGAGCCGGTCTCCGGCATCGCTGCACCTGAAGGCGCGCCAGGGGGAGCGATTAGATGGCGAAGATGCGATGCAGGTCGCCCTGAACAGCGTTCCCCTCCTCTACCCGATCACACCGGCAAAAGGGCGTTCGGCTTGACATCGGCGATGGAGGCGAAAGTGTGCGTTTCGCGCACGCCGGGCAGCGGCAGGATGACCCGCTGCAGGAAATCCTGGAACACCGCCATATCGGCGATCCGCGCCTTGACCAGATAATCGAAACCGCCAACCACCATATGGCACTCCAGAACCTCCGGAGCTTTCGCCACGGCTTCGGCGAAGCGGTCAAAGACATGCGGCGCCGTGTGGTCAAGCCGGACCTCGATGAACACCAGCGTTCCCCGGCCGACCTTGCGCGGATCGAGCACGGCCCTGACTGCGGTGATGAACCCGTCGCGGAACAGGCGCTTAACCCGCTGGCTGGTTCCGGTCGGAGACAGCCCGACACGCCCGGCAAGATCAAGCGTCGTCCGGCGTCCGTCTTCCTGGAGCAGCCGGAGCAGGCTGCGGTCTATCTGGTCGAGGTCGCTCATTTCACAATCCACGCTATCTAAGGGATTTGCGTGTTGATTTCACGCAGAGACACCGAAATCAACGTATTTCACAACATAAAACCTCGCAATAGCCTGCGCTTCCCTCACCGCTGAAAGCAAACGTGGTGAGCCGATTTCGAACACAGGAGTGCAGGATGACCAAGGAAGCGTTCAGCCCAGCCGGCAGGAGTGCGGCGGAAATCAGCAAGGGAGCGACCGAGATCCTGGTGCTGAGCGAAGCCGACGTGATGGCGTGCATCGACCTCAGTCAGCTTCTCGATGTTCTGGAAGACGGCTTCAAGGCGCTGTCACAAGGCAAGGTCGTCAATCCACCCCGACCACAGCTCGACATCCCCGAGGCCGGCTACAGCCTCGCCATGCCGGCCTGGATGGAGGGCATGAACCTGACCGTCAAGATCGTCAACGTCTTCGAAGGCAACCTGGCCAAGAACCTGCCCAGCCACCTCGCCACCATCACCCTGTTTGATCCGCTGTCCGGCCTGCCGGTCTGTATCATGGACGGCACCTTCATAACCGCGGTGCGGACCTCCGGCTCCGCCGTGCTGTCGGTGCGCACGCTTGCCCGCAGGGACGCCAGGATAGCGACCGTGGTCGGCGCCGGCGTGCAGGCCAACCAGCACCTGCATCTGTTGCCCTTGGTGCGCGACTTTGCCGAAATCCGTGTCGCTTCGAAGAGCTTCGACGATGCGGCAGCGCTTGCCCGGCTGCATCCGTCGGTGGTGGCGGTCGCCGATCTCGAGACGGCAGTGCGCAGTTCCGACGTGGTGTGCCTGGCGACCCACTCCTACCAGCCGGTGATCGACGCAGGCTGGGTCCAGCCGGGCACGCATGTCTCCTCGGTCGGGGTGGCGCCGCCCGGCGGTGAAATGCCGATCGAGCTCATCGGCAGATCCAGTCTTTTTGTCGAAACCAAGGATGCATTCAAACCGACCCCGGTCGGATCTTGCGAGCTTGCCAGCTTCGACCCGGATTTCGGCACCGAGCTTGGCGCCATGCTGCTCGACCGCGCGCCGGGCCGCGTTTCGGATCAACAGATCACCATCTACAAGGCGATGGGCATTGCGATGGAAGACATGGTCGCTGCCGACCTCGTCTATCGTTGCGCCCGGCGTCTGCACAAGGGAAAGCTCATCGTGCTGTAGGCGCGTGCCGCGAGCCAGGCGGGATCGACGGTGCTGACAATGGCGCTTTCGCGCAAGCGGCCGGGCTAAAGGCCGGCCCCTCAGGCCGGCTCGCGCTTCAGCGCCTGCGCCATGCAGTGAATGCCGCCGCCGGTCTTCGAGATCTCGCTCATGTCGATGGCCGCCACCTCGAAGCCGCGCGCCTTGAGCTGGCCGATCAGCGTCTGGCTCGAGGTCGGGGCGATCACCCTGTCCTTGCCCAGCGACATGAAGTTGCAGCCGAGCGCCATAGTATCCTGGAACGGCACGTCGATGATCTCGTGGCCCTTGCCCTTCAGCCAGTCGACGATGCCCGGCTCTGTACAGGCAAGGCAGACGGCGGTCAGCTTTTCGGCGATCGGCACCACCATCAGGTCGATATGGACGTAATACTCGTCGATGAAGGCGATGCGGGTCTCCCAGCCCTCCTTGTCGAACCAGGCCTGGACCTGGCGCGCGCCCTCCTCCTGCGTGCGGGCGCCACCGCAGCCGATCAGCACGACGCCGTCCTCGATGACGTTGAAGTCGCCGCCCTCGAACGTGCCCGCGGTGACCATGTCGTAGACCGGGATGCCGAGCTTCTCATAGGTGCGGATCGCCGCGTAGTTCTCGCCGCGCCGCCACCATTGCGACATGGCGGTGATGATGGCGCCGTACGGCGTCATGACGCTGGAATCGCGCGAGTAGACCTGCATCGGCAGTTCCGGCGTCGGCTCGTGCCAGTGGATGTTGACACCGAAATGCTCATAGGCGGCGACCAGGTCCTTGTGCTGCGCCTGCGCGATCTGGACGTTGCATGGCGCTTCGCGCAGATGCTTGCGCGACAGCGAGCTGGTCGAGAGATGGCGCAGGAAATTCGGCGAGCCGAGCAGCACGTCGGTCAGCACGTCGGTCTCGTTGGCGAAGCCCCAGGCGGTCAGCGGCTTGGTTCCGCCGGCCGGGTTGCGGTGCTGCAGCGAAAACGCCTCGGCGACGATGCGGTCATGGACGGTCATGGGGTTTCTCCTCGTGAAGGGCGGCTTGGTTGATCATGCGGCTTGGTTGCCTGGTATCCACCAATCCCGTCCGCGCGGGGTGGTGATGTATTCCGGCCAGCGAAATCCGATGGGCGGATCGTAGTCGCAGAGCGGCGCGATCCAGTTCGAGCCGCCGATGCCGCCGCCGGTGCGGGCGACGAATTCATCCATCGCCGCGTTGCGCGCGGCATCGTCTTCCAACAGGCGAAGTGCTGCCAGCGCGACCGTCTTTGCGGCGCAGATGACCATTGGGTCGATGGTGGCAGAAATGCCGCCCAGCGCATTCATCGCCCAGGACGGAAACGCGTGGCCGTTCTCGGATCGCAGCGCCGGCCGGGCGACGTAGAATCGTGCCGTCGGTGTATGCCACGACATGTCGGTGTAATCGTCAGAGGTGGAATTGAGCTGCCAAGGCGGCAGGTCGCGGCGCAGGAGCGCCTCGGCCGCCTGTGGTGCAATCAGCCGGTCCAGTTCGTCGATGAATGGTTCCTCGGTCGCCTCGCCCCCGGCATTGAGCTGGACTTCGCGGGCGATCGCCTTGGCCGTCTCGTCCCAGCACGGCGGCCCGACCGCCGCCAGCGCGTCGAAGGCAATACCGGCCATGACGTGATTGGCCAGCCCCGGCCGCGACTTCGACACCCAGTGCCGCTCATGGCGGCAGCCGCTCATCCTGGCTGCGGCTTCCGCATTGCGGTCGAGCACGGCGGTGACCTGCTCGGCCATCGCAAGCGTCGGCACGCGGATCATGTACTGGATCTCGGCCAGCCCGGCCGGCAGATTGTCGGCGGTCGCCTGGCCCGCCGTCAGGATCGCCTCGCTGATCGACCAGCCACCCTGGTGCGGCAGCATGGAATCGCGCAGCGCCTTGGAGGCCATGTACATCATCATCAGCGCGTCGTTGGCGCCGGGCGCCCTGACTGCCGAATGCGCCTGCGGGATGGGTGCTGCGCCGCCTGCCGCCCTCGCCCAATGTTCCGGCTCGTCGCACACAAAGCGGTAGATCATCGCATAGGCCGCACCGCAATGCGTATCCCAGCGCGCGGTATTGCAGAGCGGCAGCATATAAAAAGGATGGAAGGAGACCATGCCCGCCAGCCCATCGTAATAGCCCTTCGCGGCATGGATCGGCTTCGACCCGCGCACCTTCTCCGCCGGCTCGCCGGTGAAGCGCAGCGTGCCTGATATGCCGTGGCGCTGCATCGCCGCCTTGGTCGCCAGCAGCCCGCCGAGGCTGGCAATGCCGAGGCCGGAATGCGGATCGGTGTGGCCGCCAGCCTGTTCGCCGAGGCCCGGGCGCGGTCGCTTCACCGTCGCCGCATCCTGGCAATTGCCGGGCACTGCATCATACTCGGCATACAGGCCGATGGTCGGGCCGGGCCCGTTGGTCCAGTGGGCGCAGAAGGCGGTCGGCATGCCGCCAGAACCTTCCTCGACGGAAAAGCCTTCGTGCTTCAGATGCTCGACATACCAGGCGGCCGACTGGTATTCGCGCCAGGCGGTCTCGCCGAAATCGAAGATCGCCCGCGTCCACGCCGATAGCGACGGCTGGATGTCGTCCAGACAGGCAAGTGCGGTCGCTTGCGCCGAGGTCACCGGTTTCTCCATGGCGGAAAGAAAGCAGTGAAGCGCCCCGCCAAAAAGTGATATGTTTTCCCGGCTCATGCAAATTCGGTTCACCTCTTGAGAATTCCCTCGACGCAGGCGCTGCGCGCCCTCGACAGTTTTGCCCGCCACGGCAGCGTCTGGCGCGCCGCCGACGAACTGCATCTGACCCGCAGCGCAGTCAGCCATCAGCTTCGCCTGCTCGAACGCGATCTCGGCTTCGACCTGCTCGAGCGCATTGGCAAGGGCGTGGCGCTGACGCCGCGCGGCCAGCGCTATGCCAGCGACGTGCGCAAGGCGCTGACGGTGCTGGGCGACGCGGTGACACGCCATGCCGGCACCGGCATCGGCGGCTCGTTCAGCGTCAGTTGTACGCCGGGTTTCGCCTCGCTGTTCCTGTGCACCCATATCGGCGAGTTCCGGCAGATGTACCCCGATGTCGCGCTGCGCATCCTGACGCCGCGCCGTCTCGACGACGTGAGCAATGCCGAGGCCGATGCCTTCATCGCCTTCGGCGTCGGCAATTGGCCGAACCGCGCGGTCGAGCTGTTGTGCGGGATCTCCTTTACGCCGCTGTGCAGCCCGACGCTGCTCAACAAGATCGGCGGCTTCTCCAAGCCGGCCGACGTGCTGCGCGCCAATCTCCTGCATCTCGGCGATACCGAGGACTGGGCGCGCTGGCTGGCGCTGTCCAAGGTCGAGAACCCCGACCCGGAAGGCGGCATCTTCTTTTCCGACATGAACCTGGTCTTTTCGGCGGCGATCGCCGGCCAGGGCATCGCCATGGGCGACGAGCTGACCAGCGGCCGGGCACTGAGCGAAGGCCGGCTGGTCCGCCCCTTCGACATAGCGATCAATTCACCGCGCTCGTATTTTCTGGTTTCCGAGCACGCCAAGGCGGCGCATCCGGTGCTGGAGGCGTTTGGGCGGTGGCTGCGGTCGAAGCTGTCGGAGAACCAGCGTTAATCTCCCCCCTCGAGGGGGAGATTGGCGCATAGATGAATCAAATTTGCCGATCAGGCGAAAACTATTCGGTTGCGGTGAGCCGCCGCCCTGCCTACGATTTCGGCTACGCTAAGGAAAGGGCAGGATGCAGCAACCCGGCCGGGCCGCAGAGATCAAGGCAATCGGGATCGGCAAGAGCTTCGGCTCGTTCCGTGCGCTGGACGATCTGACGCTCGATATCGGCCGTGGCGAGTTCCTCACCCTGCTCGGCCCCTCCGGTTCCGGCAAGACCACCTTCCTGATGATCCTTGCCGGCTTCATTCAGCCGACCGACGGTCGCCTTTACAGCGACGGCGTCGACATCACCGAGCGGCCGGCCGAGCAGCGTGCCGCCGGCATGGTGTTCCAGGGCTATGCGCTGTTCCCGCATATGAGCGTCGAGGCCAACATCGCCTTTCCGCTCAAGGTGCGAAAGAAACCGGCGGTCGAGATCAAACGCCGCGTCGGCGAAATGATCGAGCGCGTCGGGCTCAAGGGCCACGAAAAGAAACTGCCGTCGCAATTGTCCGGTGGCCAGCAGCAGCGGGTCGCACTGGCGCGGGCGCTGGTGTTCGAGCCGGGCGTACTTTTGCTCGATGAGCCGTTTTCAGCACTCGACAAGGGCCTGCGCGGCCAGATGCAGGCCGAGATGAAGCGGTTGCACCAGGAGACCGGCACCACCTTCGTCTTCGTCACCCATGACCAGAGCGAGGCGCTGGCGTTGTCATCTCGCGTCGCCATCTTCAACCACGGCAAATTGCTGCAGGTCGGCGCGCCGGACGAGGTCTACGACCGGCCGGACAACCGCTTCGTCGCCGAGTTCCTGGGCGAGATCAACATGCTGCCGCTGAAGGGCGTACGCCCGGCCAACAATGGCTCGACGGGCCTCTGCGAAGACCGCGCGATCAGCATGCGCTGCAAGGCCGAGAAGGTCCGGGGCGACGCCATCCTGGCGATCCGGCCCGAATACATGTCGATCGCCCGCGAAGCCGCGACAGGCGAGAACGGCATTGCCGCGACTGCCGTCGCCTCGACCTATCTCGGCGCTGCGACGCGGCTCGATCTGACGACGCGGCAAGGCGCCAAGGTGACGATCTCTGTGCCGAACGAGGTCGCCGCTTCCGCGCTCAGCAAGGGCAATTCCGTCTGGCTGACCTGGCCGGCGGAGAAAGGCTTCCTCCTTCCGAACGGAGGACAATGACGATCGGCGCGGCGAATTCGCCAAGCTGACTTTCAGGAAATATCAACGACAAAAAAGGGGAACTGACATGACAAACCAAACCAAGAAAAATTCCATCGAGGCGCTATCCGCCAGGGCAGTGCGCGGCGAGATCTCGCGCCGGCAGTTTACGCAGCTGGCCGCACTGGTGCTGGCCGGCACGCCGATGCTGCTGCGCTCGACCGGCGCCTTTGCCGCGGCTAAGGAACTGGTGCTCGTCAACTGGGGCGGCGACGCCATTACCGCCTATGACGCGGCTTACGGCCAGGCCTTCACCAAGGAAACCGGCATTGTCGTTAAGATGGACGGCTCCGGCCCGACCGAAGGCGCGATCGCGGCGCAGTTCAAGAGCGGCGCCCCGACCTGGGACCTGGTCGACGTCGATCCGTTCTCGGCCATCACGCTCGGCGCCCAAGGCATGCTCGAGCCGATCGATTATGCGGTCGTCGACAAGAAGAAGATGCGGCCGGGCTTCGGCTGGGAATACGCCGCCTCGACCTATTTCTTCTCCTATGTCATCGCCTATGATGCCGAGAAATACGGCAGCCAGGCACCAACCGGCATGGCCGACTTCTTCGACGTGGCAAAATTCCCCGGCAAGCGCTCGCTCTACAAATGGGGCGTGTCGAGCTGGGAAGCGGCACTGCTCGCCGACGGCATCGCACCGGCATCGCTCTACCCGCTCGACCTCAAGCGCGCGCATGACAAGATCGCCGCCTTCAAGGAAAACGTCGTCGCCTATTGGGGTGGCGGCGCCGAAAGCCAGAGCGTGCTGCTCAATGGCGAGGCCTCGATGGCGATCGTCTGGTCGACCCGGGCTTCGCTCATCGAGCAGGATTCCGGCGGCAAGATCAAGTTCATCTGGGACCAGGGCCTGATCTCGCCCGGCGCGCTCGCCGTGCTCAAGGGCAATCCCGGCGGCAAGGACGCGGCGATGAAGTTCATCGCCAGCACCCAGGACCCGGAGAAGGAACTCATCATGTTCGAAAAGCTCGGCCAGGGTCCGGCCAACCCGGCCACCGATGCGCTGATACCCGCCGACAAGAGGCGCATCAATCCGGTCGATCCCGAGAACATGAAGAAGCAGATCCCGCTCGACATGGATTGGTACGCCAAGAACTACGGGGCGGCACTCGACGAATACACGAAGATCATCTCCGCCTGACAAGCCGGGATAACCGGATGAGAGCATACCTCTCCGACAGGATGGGCGCGGCGCTGTTGATGGCGCCGCTGCTCCTCTTTCTTGTGCTGGCCTATGCCTGGCCATTCCTTGGCGTCGTTAAATGGAGCTTCACCCTGCCCACGCCGGGGCTGGGGCAGTACAATGCGCTGCTCACGGATCAGTTGGTGCAGTCGGTCTTCATCCGCACGCTGCGTATCGCCGCGATCGTGACGATCGTTTCGATTGTCGCCGCCTACGCCATCACCGTTGTCTGGGTACGCGGCACGCCGGTGCAGCGCGTCGTGGCCGAGTTCTGCATCCTGGTGCCGTTCTGGATCTCGGTGCTGACGCGCGCCTTCGGCTGGGTGGCGCTTTTGTCCAATCGCGGCCTGATCAACACCTGGCTGCAGGCGGTCGGCTTCATCTCAGAGCCGCTGGCGCTGGTGCGCAACGAGTTCGGCGTTATCGTCGGCATGACGCATTTCCTCATTCCCTTCGCCGTGTTTCCGCTGGCCTCATCGATGCGCAGCCTCGACGACCGTGTGCTGCTGGCGGCGCGCGGCCTCGGCTCCAGCCGTATGCGCACCTTTTGGTCGGTATTCGTGCCGATGACCAGCTCCGGCATCATCGGCTCGGCGCTGATCGTCTTCGTCTTTTCGCTCGGCTTCTTCGTCACGCCGGCGATCCTCGGCGGCGGCCGCAGCGTGATGATCGCCGAGCTGATCTACCTTCGCATCTTCCAGAGCCCGGACTGGGGCCTGGGCGCCGCAATCAGTGTCGTGCTGGTGCTGTTTGTCGGCGCGCTGATGGCGCTGCTGTTCCGCTATATCAGACCCAAGCAACTGGTGTAGCGCGATGCCGACCTACCGCCCCGGTCCCGTCTCGCTGGTCCTCGCCGCCCTCGTCGCGCTGTTCCTGCTGCTGCCGCTGCTCGCCGTCATCCCGGTATCGCTGACGCCGAGCCGCATGCTGGCGATGCCGTCGGGCGAATTGTCGCTGCGCCATTACCGGGCGCTGATCGAGGATCCGCGCTGGATCAATTCGATCCTGCTCTCGATCAGGATCGGCATCGTCAGCAGCGCCTTTTCCACCGTGCTGGCGCTCTGCTTCAGCCTCGGCATCTGGATGTTCCAGCCGCGCTTCACGGCAGCATTGGTCGGTTTCGTGCTGCTGCCGATGGTGGTGCCGCCGGTGGTCTCGGCAATCACGCTCTACTTCCTGCTGACCTCGGTCTCCGGGTTCTCGTCGTTCTTCGGCTATGACACCTGGCTGGGTGTCGTCATGGCGCATGCGGTGATGACGGTGCCCTTCGGCACGGTGCTGATCCTGGTGTCGCTCAGCCAGCTCGACCGCCGCATCGACCTCGCCGCCCGCGGCCTCGGCGCCACCGTGTGGGAGCGCGCCACCCGCATCATCATGCCCAACATCAAGTTCGGCATCGTCACCGCGGCGTTGTTGTCTTTCGTGCTGTCCTGGGAGGAGATCGGCGTCACCCTGTTTATCACCTCGGTCAACGCCATCACGCTGCCGCGCTTGATGTGGATGGGCCTGCGCGACAACATCGACCCGGCGATCGCCGCACTCTCGGTGATCCTGATCGTCATCACCGTGCTGGTGCTTGTGGCGCGCAGCGTCGTGGTCAGGCTGCGCGAGGCGCAGTGAGGGCCGCCTCACGCCGTGGTGACTGGCGCGAATGAAACCTTGCGCTACGATTTTCGTTATAGATGGTTCAACACGTCGAGGGCTCTGCCATGAACCAGGGATGGTTTGCCAAGCCGGTTGCGGTTGCGGTCGGCATCGTGGGAGATCTCCGCAACATTTCCAACGCACGGCAGGCTGTCGAGTTGCTGGAAGCCCACTGGCGTGACGCCGGCAGCGCCAAACACGGCTTGGCGCTGCGCACATGCCGCCGTGCCATGAGTGACGACCGCTGGACCGAAGCCGCCAGGGACGCGTTCATCGAGGCCGCGCGGGAAGCGCATGTCCTGGTCGAGCGAGCCGTCGAACCGGAGAACCGGTCCAGGCAGGCGGGACCGTGATCGATTTTTGAGAGCTCGGTGGTCCGGCGGATCTATTGCATCTCAGGCAGCATGCAATCTTGGAACGGCGCTGACGTCGACCCCGCGCTCCGCATGCCAGGCATCATAGGCAGCCTGCATCCTGAGCCAGATCGCGGCGCCGTCGCCGAACATCTTTCCAAGACGGGCAGCGACAGCCGGCGACACCGGCTTCTTTTCGCGGATGATGTCATAAAGCTGCTGGCGCGAGATTCCGAGCAGATTGGCGATCTCCACCTTGGTCTTTCCGGTTGCCGGGATAATGTCGTCAAGCAGCGCTCCAGGGTGGGATGGGCAGCGCTCCATCGGACGCATCGGCTCATAAGAGGTCATGGGCTGGTTGTCCTTTCGCTTGGGGCGCCACGTACCCATAATGATATTGTTCGAAATCTACCCGGGTTGCCAGACCTCCCGAAAACCTGGCGGAGTTGTGGCACAGCGCCACCCACTATCCCATGGCGTGGCGGATGGTCTTGGACAGGCGGCTCAAAAATGCCGGCCTCGACGACGCATCAAGCTTCCACGACAGCACCGCGGTCGCCATTTTCCGCGGCAACACCCCGACCGACAGGAACCAGGCGGCAAGGATTGCACGCCGCCGCAGGGATGCGGTCATTTCGAAGCTGGCGACCGCGCCGGCCGCCCCGAGCGCCAGCCGGGAATCGTCGGCCACGGGATGTCGGCCGCTGTCCGCGCAGAGCGATGCCAGCCGCTCTTCCAGGTGGACCGGATCGTGGCGGACAGCATCCGACGGCACGATGGTCAGGCCGATCCCGGAGGCCTGGTCAGACAGCGCCTGCATGCGGCGGAAATCGTGAGTTACCCGCCAGCGTGCCCGCTCGGCGAGCTTTTCACCGAAGACTGAATGGTTGGCGCCATGGATCCGGTAGGCGCCGAGGCATTCGTCGATCGATTGGACATGCCCGTACATCGGCGCCAGCGTTGCCAGATAGCCGTCGGCGCCCTGGCGGAACTCCGGCTCCGGTATCGGCATGATCGATTCGAGCGTTGCGCGGTCAAAGGCCAGCCCGCTGGTCACGGTCGTCTGATAGCGGCCCTTGTGCAGGAGTTTCGGCATGACGTCGCCGCTGTCGAAAGCCAGTTCGGGCGGCGGAAAGACATCCTTGATGCGTTGCCCTTCGTCAACGATATGCAGTCTGGACTGGACCTGGGCGGTTGCCTCGTCCCAGGTCTCGACGATGGTGGAGACGGCGGTCGGATAGAGATAATCGTCGGCGTCGAGGAACAGGACGATCTTGCCCGAGCTCGCAGCGAAGCCGGTGTTGAACGCCGCCGCGTGTCCGCCATTTTGCGCTCGCGGGCATGCGAGGATCTCGTCGCGATAGGATTCCATGATTGTCGTGGAATTGTCCTGCGATGCATCGTCGACGACGATGACTTCGACATCCGCGTAGTCCTGCTCGAGGGCGCTGTCGATGCAGCGTTTGAGGAACCGCGCATAGTTGTAGTTCGGGATGATGATGGATACCGGAATGACAGGCTGCATCGCGTTTGACCTCGCATCTTGCTTTGGTTCGGCAAAGGCCCGCTAATGGGCCCGCCCCCTCTTCAAGCGCCCCTCTTGGCGCAACGAGTTCCCTGGGAGAAAGCCTGCGCTTCCCACGAGGAGACGGGTCACGTTTCGCGTTGCGACTTCGTACTGAGGCCGCCATTGCCTTCGAGGCTGCTGCCATGGTCAGGGTCGGCGGCAGCAAAAGCTCCGACGTTCGGCCAAGGTGGGTCGCAACCGAGCCCGACGGAAATGTCTCGCCTCGCGATCAGGTCGGGAGCGAAGCGGACGGGTGCCCTGAAGGCATGGCGGATACTGGCCTGCAAATGCGGCTGGAACAAGCCCCGCGTCGAAAATAGCGCCACTTCAGGTTGCGTTTCAGGCGGCATACCGCGACCGCCGCCGCTTCTGCCCCGAAGCCGGCGAACCGCCTCCGGGGCCTTGTGGTCATGTGGCCTGGACGGTCAGGCGGCCTGCAAACCCGGCAGCGACAGGTCGACTTCCTCCGGCAAGTCGCCGGCCATGGCGGCGGCAAACTTCGTCTGGTCAAGTTCTCCCTCCCAGCGTGCCACCACCACTGTCGCCACCGCATTGCCGATGAAATTGGTCAGCGCCCGGCATTCCGACATGAAGCGGTCGACACCAAGGATCAGCGCCATGCCGGCGACCGGCACGGTGGGGACGACTGAAAGCGTTGCCGCCAGCGTGATGAAGCCCGCGCCGGTGATGCCGGCAGCACCCTTGGAGCTCAGCATGGCGACGGCGAGCAGCAGGATCTGGTCGCCGTAGGTGAGTGGCGTGTCGGTCGCCTGCGCGATGAACAGCGCCGCCAGCGTCATGTAGATGTTGGTGCCGTCGAGGTTGAAGGAATAGCCGGTCGGGATGACCAGACCGACCACCGAGCGGTTGCAGCCGGCGCGCTCCATCTTGGCCATGAGGCCCGGCAATGCCGCTTCCGAGGACGAGGTGCCGAGCACCAGCAGCAGCTCTTCCTTGATGTAGCGGATCAGCCCCAGGATCGAGAAGCCGTTGTAGCGGGCGACAGCGCCGAGCACCACCAGCACGAACAGCAGCGCGGTCAGGTAGAACGTGCCGATCAGCATGGCGAGGTTGGCGATCGAGCCGATGCCGTATTTGCCGATCGTGAAGGCCATGGCGCCAAACGCGCCGATCGGTGCGGCCTTCATCAGGATGGCGACGAGGCGGAAGATCGGCGTGGTCAGCGCCTGCAGGAAATCGACGACCGGACGGCCGCGATCGCCGACCAGCGCCAGGGCGACACCGAACAGCACCGAGAAGAACAGCACCTGCAGGATGTCGCCCTGCGCGAAGGCGCCGGTGATGGTGTCGGGGATGATGTTCATCAGGAAGCCGACGATGGTAGTGTCGTGCGCCTTCTCGGCATAGGCCGCCACCTTGGCGGTATCGAGCGTCGCTGGATTGATGTGCATGCCGGCGCCGGGCTGGACGACATTGGAGACGACCAGGCCGACGACCAGCGCCAGCGTCGAGAACACCAGGAAATAGATCATCGCCTTGCCGGCGACGCGGCCGACCTTCTGCAGGTCGGAAACACCGGCGATACCGGTCGCCACGGTCAGGAAGATCACCGGCGCGATCACCATCTTCACCAGCTTGATGAAGGCGTCGCCGAACGGCTTCATCGCCTCGCCGGTTTCGGGATAGAAATGGCCGAGCAGCACGCCGGCGGCGATCGCCGCGAGCACCTGCACATAAAGATGCCGGTATAAGGGAAGTTTGCCGCGCGGCTCGGCGGCAGCGATTGCTGTCTGCATAACGTCCTCCATGGCGCCCCGATCGAAAGCTCGACTCCCCGGGGCAGTTGTTTTGAGACCAGCAGCCTCGCGACTGCTGAATTCGTGTTTGCAACAGCCGTGCCAGATACGCAGAAGAACTTTTCATCATTGATTTTGTTGAGCATTCGCAAACGTCCGCTGTGCTGGACGCATGGATAGGTGCGAATCTCCGCATAGGTCGAATTGTGCTTTGTGCGAATTCATGCACAAATGGGCGATGCTGCAACGCCCCGCCGGTGCCTTGTCTTCGACGCCCGAGCAACTCGCCAGGCGGGCGCGCCGAGCCTGGCTGCTGTTTGCGGCCATCGCGCTTTTGATCGTCACGGCAGCGCTCTACGGCGCCGGCCTTTACGGCCGCACCGCCGAGGTCGGGACCCTGGCGGCGCAGGGGCGTACCGACGCCAATCTGAAGGTCGCGCTGCTGCGCGCGGTGCTCGAAAGCCCGCGCGCCCTGCCGCTGCTTTTGTCCGCAGACCAGCAAGTGCGTGACGCGCTGTCGCAGAAAAATGCCGCGGCAATCGATGTGCTGAACCGCAAGCTCGAGGGGCTGGTCTCCGGCACCAAGGCGTCGGTACTCTATGTCGTCGGCACCGATGGACTGGCGGTCGCCTCCAGCAACTGGCGCGAGCCGATCAGCTTCGTCGGCAATGACTACCGTTTCCGCGACTATTTCTCCGGCGCGATGCGGGCCGGAACCGCCGAGTATTTTGCGCTCGGCAATGTCAGCAAGCGCCCCGGCCTCTACATTTCGCGGCGCGTCGGCGACACAGACGCACCGCTCGGCGTCGTCGTCGTCAAGATGGAGTTCGACCAGCTCGAAGCCGACTGGCGCGAGGCGAACCGCCCGGCTTATGTCAGCGACGAGAATGGCGTCGTGCTGATCACCAGCGTGCCGTCCTGGCGCTTCATGACAACCGCACCGCTGGCCGCACCCAAGCAAGCCGCGATCCGCGACAGCCAACAGTTCGGCGACGCGCCGCTTGTGCCGTTGCCGATCGTGCACGCGCAGGCGCTCAGCCCGGATGTGTCGATCGTCCACGCGGTAACGCCCGGCGGCAGCGACGCGGAGTATCTCAGCCTTTCCACGACGGTTCCTTCGACCCCCTGGCGGCTCGACTATCTGATTCCGGCTGAAGCGCCGATCGCCGCCGCCGTCCGCGAAATGCGGCTTCTGGCGCTCGGCGTCGTCGTCCCGCTGCTCGGCCTTGCCGCGTATCTGTTGTGGCGCCGGCAGTCGGCGCAGATGCGGATTGCCGCCGAACAGGCGGCCCGCATCGAACTCGAACGCCGCGTCGTCGAACGGACCGAGGATTTGAGCCGCGCCCGCGACCGGTTGCAGGCCGAGATAACAGGCCACCGCAGCACGGAAGCCAAGCTCCAAATCGTGCAGCAGGATCTGGTCCAGGCCAACCGCCTCGCCATCCTCGGCCAGGTCGCGGCCGGTGTCGCCCATGAGATCAACCAGCCGGTCGCCACCATACGCGCCTATGCCGACAATGCCCGCACCTTCCTCGACCGCAAGCAGACCGGGCCGGCCGAGGAAAACCTCGGCGCTATCGCAGCCCTTACCGAACGCATCGGCTCAATCACCGAGGAGTTGAAGGCATTTGCCCGCAAGGGCCGCACCGCCGCCGAGCCTGTCGAATTGCGCGGCGTCATCGAGGGCGCCGTCATGCTGTTGAGAAGCCGCTTTGCCGGCCGGCTCGACGCGTTGGTCATCGACCTGCCGCCGCCGAGCCTCAAGGTCATGGGCAATCGGGTGCGGCTCGAACAGGTGCTGATCAATCTCTTCCAGAACGCGCTCGAAGCACTCGACGGCCGCGACGACGCTCGTGTGCAGGTGTCGGTCGAGGAGACCGCGGACGGCGTGACGGTCGGCGTGTCCGATAACGGACCGGGCATTCCACCCGCGATCCTCAAATCGCTGTTCACGCCGTTCAACACCTCCAAGGAAAAAGGCCTTGGCCTTGGCCTCGTCATCTCGAAGGACATCGTCGCCGATTATGGCGGCCGCATCGAAGTTTCGAGCGACGACAGCGGCACCCGCTTCACCATCCATCTCCAGACAGCAGCGTAAGCCATCATGACGAACGACAATGCCGCGCCGGTGATCCTGATCGACGACGACCGCGATCTCCTCAAGGCCACCGTGCAGACGCTGGAGCTTGCCGGCTTCTCGGTCTCCGCCTTTGCGGTGGCGGCTGAGGCGCTGGCCGGGCTCGACGCCGGTTTTACCGGCGTCGTGGTGTCGGATATCCGCATGCCTCAGATCGACGGCTTGCAGCTTTTCAATCGCATCCTGCGGCTGGATGCCGACATTCCCGTCATCCTCGTCACCGGCCACGGCGACATCGCCATGGCCGTCAAGGCGATCAAGGACGGCGCCTACGACTTCATCACCAAGCCTTTCGCCGCCGACCGGCTGGTACAGAGCGTGCGCCGCGCAGCGGAAAAGCGCCGCCTGGTGATGGAGAACCGGGCCTTGCGCGAGGCGGCCGGAGAGGCGCAGGACGGCCTGCCGCTGATCGGCCAGACGCCGGCGATGGACAGGCTGCGCCGCACACTACGCCAGATCGCCGACACCGACGTCGACGTGCTGGTGACCGGCGAGACCGGCTCCGGCAAGGAGGTGGTGGCAAGCCTTCTGCATCGCTGGAGCCGCCGCGCCAAGGGCAATTTCGTCGCGCTGAATTGCGGCACGCTGCCGGAGACCGTCATCGAGAGCGAGTTGTTCGGCCACGAGGCCGGCGCCTTCACCGGTGCGCAGAAGAAACGGATCGGCCGCATCGAGCATGCCAGCGGCGGCACGCTGTTCCTCGACGAGATCGAAAGCATGCCGGTCTCGACACAGGTGCAGATGCTGCGCGTGCTGGAGATGCGCGAGGTCACCCCGCTCGGCACCAACGAGGTGCGCCCGGTCGACCTGCGCGTCGTCGCCGCCGCCAAGGTCGACCTCGCCGATCCGCGCCAGCGCGGCGCTTTCCGCGAGGACCTTTACTACCGCCTCAACGTGGTGACGATCTCGATCCCGCCGCTGCGCGAGCGCCGCGACGACGTCGCCCTGCTGTTCTTCTACTTCGCCGAGCGCGCCGCCGCCCGCTTCCACCGCCAGGTGCCGGCAGTGCCGGCTTCGGTGCATCGCCATCTCAGCGACCATGACTGGCCGGGCAATGTGCGCGAACTGGCGCATTTCGCCGAGCGGTTCGTGCTTGGATTGGAGGAAGGCGCCGAAGCACAACCCCCTGCCCCGACCCAATCGAACGCCGCCATGAAGCTGCCGGAGCGGCTGGAGCGCTACGAGGCCGACATCATTCGCGAGACGCTTGGCCGCAACGAGGGCGACGTCAGGCGCACGATCGAAGCGCTGGGGATTCCGCGCAAGACCTTCTACGACAAGCTCCAGCGCCACGGCATCGTGCGCAGCGATTTTTCCCGGTAACCGCCGCCGGGCCTCGACCGGGCGGCTCGGCTACTTGGCATCGTGGAAGATAATGCCGACGGTGTGGCGCATGCCGGAGCGAAGCCGGCTGACGCCGTGCCTGAGATTGACCCGGTAATTGCCCTTGCTGCCCTGGACCGGACGATTGTGGACGGCGAAGGCGACCGCATCGCCCAGGCGCAGCGGCACCACCTCGGCGCGGCTCTGCATGCGCGGACGCTGCTCGGTCAGCACGAACTCGCCGCCGGTGAAATCCTTGCCTGGTTCGGACAACAGGATCGCCACCTGCAGCGGGAACGCCAGATCGCCGTAGAGATCCTGGTGCAGGCAGTTGAAGTCGCCGGGAACATATTGCAGCAGGAGCGGCGTCGGCCGCGTCTGGCCCTGCTCGTGGCATTGCTCGAGGAACGCGGCGTGTTCGTCGGGATAGCGCTGCGCGATACCCATGCGCTCGTTCCAGTCATTGGCGACCGCGGCCAGGCGCGGATAGAGCGCGGTGCGCAAGCCGCCGATCAAGTCGGGCAAGGGATAGCGGAAATAGCGGTACTCGCCCTTGCCGAAGCCATGCCGCGCCATATGGACATGGCTGCGGAAATGGCTCTCGTCCGAATAAAGTCCGGCGATATGCCGGCACTCCTGCGGCGTCAGCAGCTTTTCCATCACCGCGCAACCATAGCCGCTCAGCTCATCGGCCAGCGTCCGCCAGTCATATCCGGCAACGCGCACCTCCGCCGATTTCACCGCCGCTTTCGCGCCTATCGAATGGATGGTCATGGCTTCGCCTCCTGTGGCTTCTCTGTCATTGAGATGGGTGAAACGGCGCGCGCGGACCACCCGTTTCTTGCCGGGTGAACTCGTTAGCGATTGTCTCGGGGATTTCGTTGAATACAATGCAGCGGGGCTTGCCGCGATGGGGGGCGATTTGATCGGACGGGTTCGACAAGGGGACGGGGCAGTCCGGCAATTCCTCGTTTGCCTCGTCGTCATGCTGGTCTCGGCGCTCCCGGCCTTGTCCGCCAGCAGCGACTGCGTCAGCGACGACGAGGTCGAGGCAAGCACGCGGATCGCCGCCTGTACGCGCATGATCGAGGATGCGACAGAGCCCCTCGAAAACCGCGGTATTGCCCATTTCAAGCGCGGCAATGCCCTGACGGAACGAGGCGACTATGACCGCGCCATCGCCGACTACAGCGCGTTCATCGGCATCGCACCGACCGTCGCCAGCGGCTACTACAACCGGGGCATCAGCTGGGTCTTCAAGGGCGACTACGACAAGGGCATCGCCGATCTGGACAAGGCGATCAGCCTGGACCCTAAATATGGCGACGCCTACTACAATCGCGGCGTCGCCTGGACCTTCAAGGGCGAGAACGACCGGGCTTTGGCCGACTATGACAGGGCAATCAGTCTCAGTCCCGGAGACGGCAAAAGCTACCACAATCGCGGGCTGATCTGGTCAAGCAAGGGCGACGACGACCGCGCGATAGCCGATTTCGACCAGGCCATCAGGCTCAACCCAAACGACGCCAGTTCCCTGAACGGCCGCGCCGATGCCTGGACCAACAAGGGCGATGCGGAGCGCGCGCTGGCCGACTATGACAAGGTGATCAGCCTCGATCCGAAAAACGCACATGCCTACTACCGGCGCGGCAACGCCCGGCTGACGGGCGGCGATTTTGACGATGCCATCACCGACTACAATAAGGTCGTCGCGATCGATCCGAAGGATGCTAGCGTCTACTACAACAGAGGCCTCGCCTGGTCGAACAAGGGCGACCATGACCAGGCGCTGGCGGACTTCGACACGTCCATCAGCCTCGATCCGACATTTGCACCAGCCTATTACAGCCGAGGCGTCACTTGGGCCAACCGGGGGGACCATGACCGCGCCATAGCCGATTATGGCAAGGCGATTGGCATCGATCCAAAACTCGCCGTCGCATACTACGCGCGAGGCGCGGCCCGATCCGACGCAGGTGACGCCGATGGCGGCATCGCCGACTATGGTCAGGCCATCGCGCTCGATCCGAAATATGTCGACGCCTACAACAACCGGGGGATAGCATGGGCGGCGAAAGGCGATTTCGACGGCGCCATCGCCGACTACGACCAGGCGATCAGACTCGATCCGAAACACGCCATCTCTTATTCAAACCGGGGTCTGGCCCGAGCAAACAAGGGCGACATCGATCGTGCCATCGCCGATTACAGCCAGGCGATCACCTTCGATCCGAACCTTGGCAATGCCTATTTCAACAGAGGCATCGCCTCGCTTGCAAGGGGCGATGCGGACAGTGCCATTGCCGATTACACCCAGGCGATCAGGCTCGATCCGACAAATCCGAAAATCTACGTCAAACGTAGCGAGGCCTGGTACAAGAAGGGGGAGGACGATCACGCCATTGAGGACTCCAACCGGGCCATCGGTCTCGATCCGAAACTGACGAGCGCCTACTACAATCGGGGCACCGCCTGGCTTCGAAAGGGCAGGGACGATCGTGCTATCGCCGACTACAGCCAGACCATCACTCTCGACCCGACAAAGGCGATCGCCTACAACGACCGAGGTTTCGCCTGGAGCAGGAAAGGCGAATACGATCTCGCCATCGCCGACTGCGACCGCGCGATCAGCCTCGATCCGAGACTTGTCAAGAGCTACCAAAACCGAGGCGTCGCCTGGACGGCAAAGGACCAATACAGCCGCGCTATCGCCGACTATGGCGAAGCAATCAACCTCGATCCGAAAGACGCCTCCACCTATGCTGGCCGGGGCGTCCTGTATCTCTATTCCGGCGCGACGGCGATGGCGCAGACGGATTTCGAGCAGGCGGCCTCTCTCACCCCCGACAATGCCTACTTTGCCATCTGGCTTGATATCGCGGCGCGGCGCAACGGCGCGGCGAGCCACTTGAAGGAGGCGAAAAGCAAGCTCGACATGACGAAGTGGCCGGCACCGCTGGTCAGCATGCTGCTGGGTGAAAAGACGTCCGCCGAAGCACTTTCGGATGCCGGTGCTGTGGGCCTGGCTCAGAGAACCGGACAAGTCTGCGAAACGAATTTCTACACGGCCGAGCTTAGCCGGCTCCAAGGGCATAGCGAGGAAGCCTTACGGCTTTACCGGCTCGCCGCTAGCGATTGTCCCAGGGATTTCGTCGAATACCGAGCCGCCATGAGTGCGCTGCACGATCTGGGCGTGCCGCCATAACTCTGCAAACGACCGTCTCTTTTGCCGAGAAGATCGTTGGCGAACAAGGCGATAGAGACACACCCTGCCCGACTGATCCAGGCCGGCCGGCGTCCATATGTCAGGAGCCTTCGCCAGCGCGATTCCGGTTTTCACTGGCCCGCGCTAGACTGGCAGCAACCGCAACCGGACTGCCCATAGCATGATTGTCCAGACCTGCATCAATGGCGCGCGCAGCGCCGATTTCCACCCCAACCTGCCGCTCGACGCGGAGGCCATGGCGCGCGATGGCGCCGCCTGCGTCGCCACCGGCGCGGCTGAGTTGCATGTCCATGTGCGCGGGCTGGACGGTCGCGAAAGCCTGGCTCCGGCGGCGATGGATCGGACGGTGCTGGCGCTCCGCCGCGCCTGCCCTGGAACGCTGATCGGCGTGTCGACCGGCGCCTGGATCGAGAATGAAGACGAGCGGACGCTGGCCGCGATCGCCGCTTGGAGCGAGCTGCCCGACTATGCCTCGGTCAATCTCAGCGAAGACGCCGCGCCCGCTATCATGGAGCGTCTGCGCCAGCGCGGCATTGGCATCGAGGCGGGGCTTGCCTCCGTCGCCGACGCCGAACGCCTGGTGAGCCTCGACCATGGCAAACGCGTGCTGCGGATCCTGATCGAAATCTCCGAGCAGGAGCCGGACGCTGCGCTGGAGATCAGCGACGATATCGCCGCCGTGCTCGACGGCGCCGGAATGCGCCGGGCAATCCTGCTGCACGGCGCCGACGCCACGGTCTGGCCTTTCGTGCACCGGGCGGCGGAACGCCGTTGGTCGACGCGCGTCGGACTGGAAGACGGCAAGGAGCTCCCTGATGGAACAGTAGCATCTAGTAACGCTGCGCTGACAGCGGCAGCCGTCGCTATCTTCGAGTCCAGCCGTTAGCGCGGGAACGGCCAATCTCCTCTTCACTGGGGAGCTGCCAAGTTCGGCAACGAGGCAGGCCAAAGTCGGCCGAGCATAAATGTGGCGCACGCTATATCAATAAAACTTATCTAAAACTTTACGTGTTAATTAAACCAACAATTAATCGGCACATCAACGATCACGTATGTTAATGCTCTCCTGCACCGGGGACCATTTTTTGATGAACATCATTCCACAGAATGATCACGCTGCGCCGCGTCGGATTCAACAGTATACATCGATACAGGTACTGCGGGGGCTGGCAGCTCTCATGGTTGTTATCTATCATCTTCCGGCCGCGCTGGGCATGCTCGATCTGCGTATTCCCGTTCTAAACAGCGGCGTCGACCTGTTTTTCGTCATTAGTGGTTTTGTAATGGTTCTCTCGACAGAGAACAGACGCGCCGACCACCGTGCTTTTTTGATGCAGCGCTTCACGCGCGTCGTTCCCTTCTATTGGGTTATGACCTTCCTCATGGTCGCCGCACTTTGGTTGTTTGCCGGTCGTGCAGTGTTTCTTGAGCAGATCACCAATAGCCTGCTTTTCATAGCCTATCTCGATACGGTCACAGGCTATGTCCAACCGGTGCTTGGCGTGGGTTGGACGCTCAATCTGGAAATCCTGTTTTACATTCTGTTCGCAGCGACTATGCGTTTCGGCACGCTGACGCAAATGGCCATGGTCGGCGTTGTCTTTGCAATCGCCGTAGCGGCGCGCATCGTCTTCAAACCCGCCGCCGACACTGTGCTGTTTTTCTATACCACGCCAATCCTGTTTGAGTTCCTTGCCGGCATGGCGCTCGGCCACCTGGTCGGCAGACTGGCGCGTTTGCCTACCGTCCTGGGTGTCTCGGCGCTCGTGTTCGCCATCGTGTCCATGCTGGTGATGGTACTTGGCTTCAACTTGCCGCGAACCCTTGCTCAGGGAATCCCGGCCTTGATCCTTGTCGCCGGTTGCATCAGCCTGGAAAGCTATTTCCGGCTTTTTGCTCCTCGCCTGCTGGCAAGGTTGGGCGATGCCTCCTATTCTCTCTATCTGACGCATCCTATCGTGCTGCTTGCGACCGCTCCTGTCGTTGCAAGCGTCAGCGTATCACCATGGCTTGCTGGCATGGTTATTGTCACCGCCTGCATTGCCGTCTCCCTGGCCAGCTACAGTTTTGTTGAAAAGCCGATTTTGGCCATTTCGCGGATGAGCCTTTCCGCCCGTCACGTGAAGGCATGAGTTGCGGCTGCGCTCCGCGGAACCACGCTGTCCCGCCAATCTTAGACCGGCGGCGCTGAGCCTTCAAAAGATCCGGAAACAAAAACCCGCCTCGGGAGGACGGGTCGTTGGAGCCAAATTGGCACCATATCCAAATTAATAGCATAGCTGCCGGCACAAAGCAAGAACAAAATGTGGCGACATCGACGAAACTGCCGATAGGCGCAGCGGCACGGCGGATGACATGGCTCTTGCCGTTGTTAAAAATCTCTCATAAGGTATTTTTCATATCTGAAAAAAATCCAATCGTTTCTTTCTTTTTATGAAAGCCTGAGCGTTTGCGGGAACATCTCGATCAGACCGACCGGCGACTGGTCAAGCTGCTGTCGCAGGACGCGCAGCTTGGCCTCAACCGCCTTGCTGAGAAGATGGCGATCTCGGTGCCGACGGTGCGCATGCGGCTGCGCAACCTGCTCGACCGCAACCTGCTCAAGATCGTTGGGCTGCTCAACCTGACCGAGCGCCCTGAGCTGATCTCGGCCATCGTCGGCATCAACGCGCAAGGGCGCGGCCGGGCCCGGGAACTGGCGCAGCGCATCTCCGAATTGCCTTTCGTGAACTCGGCCGCCGTCGTCACCGGGCGCTTCGACATCATCGTCGACGTAACCGTGGCCGGCGATGTCGCCGATCTCTACCGCGTCACCAGCGAGCTGATCCCCGGCGCCGGCGAGCCGGGTGAGGTGGTGCGCAGCGAGACCTTCGTCGTCATGGCGTCCTGCAACAAATGGGTCAGCCTGCCGGAAGGTTGCTGGTCGGACGAGACGCGGAAGGAAATGGCATGAAGATCGCGGTTCTCGGCGGGCTCGGCCTGCAAGGCCGGGCGGCTATCGCCGACCTCGTTGCCAGCGACGGCGTCGAGCAAGTGGTCTGCGTCGACACTGCAACCGGCGGCGCTGCGCGGCTCGGCGGCCTGACCGACCTTGCCCGCGTGCGTTTTGTAGTGCCGGAGGGCGCGATCGGTCCGGTGCTGGCCGATGTGATGAAGGACGTCGATGCGGTCATCGACCTGTTGCCGCAGCCGCTGATGCGCGACGCGGTGCAGGCGGCGATCGCGACGCGCACGCCGCTGGTCACCACCAATTACGGCAAGGCCATCGCCGATCTCGCTCCCGAGGCCGAAAAGGCCGGCGTGTCGATCGTGACCGAATGCGGGCTCGACCCCGGCATCGACCTGGTGCTCTACGCGCGCGCCGCCAGCCAGTTCGACACCATCACCGCGATCGATTCCTACTGCGGCGGCATTCCCGAGCCGAAGGCGGTGGTCGAGCCGCTGCGCTACAAGGTGAGCTGGAATTTCGACATGGTTCTGGTCAGCCAGAACCGCGACAGCGTGCTGGTCGAGGACGGCAAACGGGTCGATGTGCCGGCCGCCCGCCAGCACGACAATCGTTTCATCCACGAGATCGAGGTGGCGGGACTGGGCAGGCTCGAAGCCTTCCCCAATGGCGACGCGCCGCATTATGCCGGCATGCTCGCCGCCGCCAAGGGGCTGCAGCGCTCCGGCCGCTATTCGCTTCGCTGGCCCGGCTGGTCGGCGTTCTGGGCGCCGCTGAAGCAGCTCGGCTTCCTGTCCGAGGACAAGGTGCAAAGCACCGGTGCCAGCCCACGCGAATTCCTCGGCCGGCTGCTTGGCCCGCAACTGCAATATGGCGCCGACGAAAAGGACCTTTGCGTGATGCGCAACGTCTTTGTCGGCAGCGAAGGCGGCCGCCGCAAGACGGTGACCTCGGAGCTGGTCATCGAACGCGACCTCGCCTCGGGCCTATTCGGCATGAGCCTCGGCGTCGGCTATCCCGCCAGCATTGTGGCGCAGATGCTGGCACGGCGCGAGATCGCCGCGCCCGGCCTGCTCAATCCGCTGCTGCATGTTCCCGATGGCCGCTTCCTCGATGAGCTGGCCAGGCGCGGCATCAAGGTTGCCGAAACGGTGAGCTGGGACTGAAGGATTTTCGAACGGTGGTCGCCGCCGGCAACGGCGCTGCCGCTCAAAAAGCACCTCGATGGGGTGAAACAACAAGTGGAACAACAAACGAAACAAGGAGGAATGCCCAAATGAAGATTGCCAAGCTTTTCATCGCCGGCCTTGCGCTCGCTGGCCTTACCGCTGCCGCCAGTGCGGGAACGCTCGACGAGATCACCAAGCGCGGAGAGTTGCGCGTCGCCGTGCAGACGCAAGGACCGCCCTTCTCGCTGGTGGGTGCTGCCGGCGAACGCACCGGCAGTTCGGTCGAACTCGCCGAACTGATGGCCAAGGAAATGGGCGTCAAGATCACCTTCCTCGACTTCGACTGGGACGGCCTGATCCCGGCGCTGCTGTCGGGCAAGGCCGATCTTCTGGTCGCCGACATGACCCCGACACTGGCGCGTGGCATGAAGGTCGCCTTCACCAAGCCTTACATGTACACGGGCAGCACAGTCTTCACCAAGGCTGGGACCGCCTTCAAATCCACCGAGGACTGCAAGGCCAAGGGCACCAAGATCGCCGTGCTGCTCGGCGCCACCGGCGAGAAGGAAGCCAAGGCCGCCTTCCCCGACGCCGATATCAAGAGCTACAAGGGCGGCGGCCCGCTGCTGCTCGACGCCGTCAACAACGGCCAGGCCGATTGCGGCGTCAACGACGTCTCGGCGGTCAAGGGCCAGTCGACCGCTTACCCCGCCGGCAGCTTCATCATCATGCCGGACATGCTGTCGAAGGAGCCGCTGGCCTTCGCCACGCGCTATGACGAGCAGGACCTGCTGGTCTGGATGAACCTGTTCCTCGACCAGGTCAGCCTCGACGGCCGCCTGCAGAAGAACCTCGATTACTGGGTCAATTCCGACGCCTGGAAGAAGGATCACTAAGTAGAGTGAATGGTGAATGGTGAATGGTGAGTAGGGAGTAGGGAGTAGGGAGTAGGGAGTAGGGAGTAGAGAGTAGAGAAGAGCTACTCGCTACTCGCTACTCGCTACTCGCTACTCGCTACTCGCTACTCACTACTCGCTACTCGCTACTCGCTGCTCCTATTCCCAATTCCCTATTCACTATTCCCTATTCACTATTCACCATTCACCGTCCAAAATGCTCGAAAACTTCAGCTTCCGCACCATTGTCGAATATCTGCCCCTGTTCGGGCAGGGCCTCGTCACGACCGTGTGGCTGTCTGTCCTCTCCTTTGCCGGCGCGCTCGCCGTCGGCATCGTGCTCGCCGCCATGAACTTGCAGCGCGGCCGGCTGTTCCGCGTCCCGGCCAAGGCCTATATCGACGCGGTGCGCGCCACGCCGCTGCTGGCGCAGCTTTATTTCCTCTATTTCGGCCTGCCGCGGCTCGGCTTCGTCCTGCCCGAGTTCGTCGTCGGCATCTTGGCCCTGTCGCTGAACAGCGGCGCCTATGTCGCCGAGATCATCCGCGCCGGCATCCTGTCGATCCCGCGCGGCCAAGTGGAGGCCGGCGTCGCCTCGGGCATGACCTATGTCCAGCGCATGCGCCTCGTCATCCTGCCGCAGGCGTTCAAGGTGACGATCCCGCCGCTGCTCGGCCAGGCGATCGTGCTGGTCAAGGATTCCGCCCTGTTGTCGCTGATCTCGGTTGCCGAGCTGACGCGCGCCGGACAATTGCTCGCCTCCGACCGCTTCATGCCGGCGGAAGGTTTCATCACCATCGCCGCCTTCTACCTCCTGCTCTATTACGGGCTGAAGGGGCTGGCGGCGCTCTCCGGGCGCTGGCTCGGCCTGGCGGGGGCACGGACATGATCTGGCAGCAGCTGCAAAGCATCGCCGGCAGCTATCCCCTCGCCTTGCGCGGCCTCGGCATGACCGTGGTGCTGTCGCTGATCAGCCTGGTGCTGGGCACGCTGCTCGGCTTCGGCCTCGGCATCCTGCGCACCGGCGGCAACCGGCTGATCAGCGGCGCGATCGGCGCCTGGGTCGACCTGATCCGCGGCACGCCGTTCCTGGTGCAGATCTTCCTGATCTTCTTCATCCTGCCGGAACTCGGCATCGAGCTCGACGCCTTCACCGCCGGCATCATCGCGCTGACCAACCTGGCCGCCTGCTTCATCTGCGAGATCGTCGTCGCCGGCATCCGCTCGGTGCCGACCGGCCAGGTCGAGGCAGCACTGGCGTCCGGCCTGTCGCGCTGGCAGCGCATGCGCCAGGTGGTGCTGCCGCAGGCGATGCGCATCGTGCTGCCGCCGCTGGTCGGGCAATATGTGCTGCTGATCAAGGATTCCTCGGTCGTCTCGGCCATAGGCCTCACCGACCTCACCCGCGTCGGCTGGCTGGTGGTGCAGCGTGTACCCAATGGGCTGCTGGTCTTCTTCCTCGTCGGCCTCGGTTACTTCATCGTCTGCTACCCCCTGATCATGCTGGCCCGCCGGCTGGAGCAACGCATGGGCGCGGCGCATGGCGAGGTACAGTTGTGACATCGAACCTCAAGGGTCCGGCAATATGACCAAAACCGGCATGATCGACTTTCGCGGCGTCAACAAATGGTTCGGCCAGCTCAACGTGCTCAGGGATATCACGCTGAGCGTCGAGCCGCGCGAAGTGGTCGTCGTCTGCGGCCCGAGCGGCTCGGGCAAGAGCACCCTGATCCGCTGCATCAACGGGCTGGAGACGATCCGCGACGGCGACCTGACGGTCGACGGCCAGCGCCTCGGCGACCCCGCCACCAACATGACGCGGCTGCGCACCGAGGTCGGCTTCGTCTTCCAGTCGTTCAACCTCTACCCGCACAGGACGGCGCTCGAGAACGTCACCCTGGCGCCGATCCATGTCCGCAAGATCCCGCGCGCTGAAGCCGAGAAGGCCGGGCGCGAATTGCTCGCCAAGGTCGGCCTCGCCGACAAGGTGAACGCCTATCCGGCGCAGCTGTCTGGTGGCCAGCAGCAGCGCGTGGCGATCGCGCGCTGCCTCGGCATGCGCCCCAAGATCATGCTGTTCGACGAGCCGACCTCGGCGCTCGATCCCGAGATGATCTCGGAAGTGCTCGACGTCATGGTCGCGGTGGCGGAGGAAGGCATGACCATGATGGTGGTGACGCACGAGATGGGCTTTGCCCGCAAGGTCGCCCAGCGCGTCGTGTTCATGGACGCGGGCGCCATCGTCGAAAGCGGCACGCCGGATGAGTTCTTCTCGCACCCGAAGACCGACCGCAGCCGCGCTTTTCTGAGCAAGATCCTGCGGCATTGACAGCAGCGACAATACGCACCGAACCTGCCGTCGCCTTTGCGCCGAGGTTGCGCTCGAGCCTACAATGGATCATCCGCAGCGGCGCACTATGGCGACACACCGAGCGCGCGCAGTGCCTTGCCTGCCGCGACATATTCGATGAAGTCGCGGGGGCAGTCGCGTACCGCAAGCCGGTACCGCCGCAAGGCTTGATCGTCACGGCCGTCGAGCCTGTAAAACTCCGCGACATAGAGATTGGCCTCGCATAGATTTCCGCGTTTCTTGGCCGGGACCGGGACGGGATCGTCGGCTGCGGCCAACGCTGCTTCGGGCGTCTGTTCGCCAAGAAACATGCGAAACCAGCGGCGCCGGCCAACTTCACGGCCGCGGCCAACACTTCGGGTCTCGCCGTCGGCGATCAGCAAGATGATCAGGCAACTGGAAGCGCGGCTTAGCGCGACCCTTCTGAGGCGGACCACGAGGGCGACGAGCCTGACTGAAGCCGGCGAGAGGTTTTGAGCCAGGCAGGACCGGCGCTGGAGCTCATCCTTGCCGCAACGAGGGATGCGGGAAGCTTTGCCGAAAAGCCTGCCGGCCGGTTGCGGTTGAATGTCCCGCAGATGACCTATCCGAACTTCCTCAAAGTACCAGAAACATAGGTAATTATACTTTCCAAATCCCTGCCCCGGAGCGCCGATCTGGTTCCTGTCGTGGCTCCTGCGGACGTGGCCGCGCTGTTCGCGACCAAATCTTGCGCCGGGTTAGCGTTCGCTCTGGGCCTAAGATCTGCCGAAGCGTTCAGCCGACCAAGCGGCAGCAATGGGTGGATAGTGTTGAAGAAGTCGGCGATGAAGCCGTGGATCCACTCGCACCGAAGCGTCTTGATTAAGGTCGACGCGACCTCCTCGCCT
>NZ_JAMYME010000047.1:0-44330 GCF_040318345.1 Mesorhizobium sp. M1169
CCCCGCAACACGTGATGTTGCGCGGGCGGGGGGGCGGGTCGTTTTATAACAGCCACCGTCTCTTTTGGGGGGGGGCCAATAGCCCCCCAAAGCTGCTGGGGGGGCTATATCCCGCCGGGCGGGCCGCCGCCTCGCCGGCGACCGGATTGATGTCGAAGCATCTCGCCCAGCTTGCCGCCTTGCTCGACGACGCGCTTGGTGAATAGAACAGAACCGAAAGAAACGGACAGGCACAATGGCAACCGAAATCCGCGTCCCGACACTTGGTGAATCCGTCACCGAGGCGACCATCGGCAAATGGTTCAAGAAGGTCGGCGACGCGATCGCCGCCGATGAGCCGCTGGTTGAGCTCGAAACCGACAAGGTGACGGTGGAAGTGCCGGCCGCCGCCGCGGGCACGCTCGCCGAGATCGCCGTCAAGGAAGGCGAGACGGTCGGCGTCGGCGCACTGCTCGGCACGATTTCGGCGGGCGCCGGCGCGGCAGCCAATGCCGCCGCCGCTCCGGCGGACAAACAAGATGCGGTATCGCAGGCTTCGGCTCCCACCGCAGCCTCGAGCGTCAAGCAGGCCGCTGCCGAGACGGCCAAGATCGCCGGCGACGCCGGCGCGATCGAGACGCGCACAATGCCGCCGGCGCCGTCGGCGGCAAAGCTGCTGGCCGAGCACAATCTCGCGGTCGACCAGGTGTCGGGCTCGGGCAAGCGCGGCCAGGTGCTGAAAGGCGACGTGCTCGACCTTATCGCCAGGGGCGCGCCGTCGCAGCCGGCAGAAATGCCGAAGGCAGCGCCTGTACCGGCACCCGTTGCCGCGCGCGCGCCGTCCTCGGCCGACGATGCGTCGCGCGAGGAGCGCGTGCGCATGACCAAGCTGCGCCAGACGATCGCGCGCCGCCTCAAGGAAGCGCAATCGACCGCCGCCATGCTGACCACCTTCAACGAGGTCGACATGAGCGCGGTGATGGCGCTGAGGGGCAAATACAAGGACGTGTTCGAGAAGAAGCACGGCGTGAAGCTCGGCTTCATGGGCTTCTTCACCAAGGCCGTCACCCATGCGCTGAAGGAGATCCCGTCGGTCAATGCCGAGATCGACGGCACCGACATCATCTTCAAGAACTACGCTCATATCGGCGTTGCCGTCGGTACGGAGAAAGGCCTTGTCGTGCCGGTTGTGCGCAATGCCGACCAGATGTCAATCGCCGAAATCGAGAAGGACATCGGCAGGCTGGGGCTTGCGGCGCGCGACGGCAAGCTCTCCGTCGCCGATATGCAAGGCGGCACGTTCACGATTTCCAACGGTGGCGTTTACGGGTCGCTGATGTCGACGCCGATCCTCAATGCGCCGCAGTCGGGCATTTTGGGCATGCACAAGATCCAGGAGCGGCCGGTGGTGGTCGGCGGCCAGATCGTGATCCGGCCGATGATGTATCTGGCGCTGTCCTACGACCACCGCATCGTCGACGGCAAGGAAGCGGTGACTTTCCTGGTCCGGGTCAAGGAAAGCCTGGAGGATCCCGAGCGGCTGGTGCTCGACCTCTAGGGTTGGCCGACGTGAGCCGGAGCATGGATCTGCGCCGCCGGATGAATTCCTCTCGTTTCCGGTCCGGTTTGTTTGTCACAATCTGCGCACTCGGCGTGCAGACGGTCTTCGCGGCCCTCGCCGCCTGCCCGCTCGAGCTCGCCGTCTATGGCGATCCTGAAGACGCCGCCGAGATCGATTTCAGGCCGACCGGCGAGTCGGCCGCCGTCACCAACAGCTTCAAGATGGTGCTCGACAACGGCGTCGTGCTCGACGGCATCGTCATGTGGACCGAGGGCGCGGCGCGGCCGCATGGCTCGCTGATGTACAAATGCCCGGCCGGCGACGTCACCGGCGACGAGCTCGCCGCCTGCACCGTGTGGGAGGGCGTCATCTACACTGCCGACGACCAGGGCAATATCGCGTTGCTGCCGGGCGAAGGAAAGGATGCGCCGAAGAAGCTGATCTTGCCTGATCTGGGAGCGTCGCTGCAGATGTCGGCGGCCTATAGCGCCAACGGCTTTTCCAAGGTGCCCTGGGACGTCTTTGCCCTGAAGGGATGTCAGGAATGAGCGCGAGCGGAAAGATCCTGCTGGTGACCGGCGGCAGCCGCGGCATCGGCGCCGCTACATGCAGGCTTGCCGCCAGGGCCGGCTATCGCATTGCGGTCAATTACATGTCGAATGCAAAAGCCGCCGAAACGGTGGTCGCCGACATCGAGGCTGCTGGCGGAGAAGCCTTTGCGGTCAAGGGCGATGTCGGCAGCGAGACGGACGTGTTGGCCATGTTCGAGGCTGTCGATGCCCGTTTCGGTCGGCTCGACGCGCTCGTCAACAATGCCGGCGTGGTCGACCAGAGCGCGCGCGTCGACGAGCTGAGCGCTGCGAGGCTGGAGCGCATGATGCGCATCAATGTGATCGCGCCGATGCTTTGCGCCCGCGAGGCGGTGAAGCGGATGTCGACCAGGCATGGCGGCAAGGGCGGTGCCATCGCCAATGTTTCTTCGATCGCGGCAAGGCTTGGCGGGCCGGGCCAATATGTCGACTACGCCGCCTCCAAGGGCGCGCTCGATTCCTTCACCGTCGGGCTTGCCCGCGAAGTGGCCGGCGAAGGCATTCGTGTCAACGCGGTCAGCCCGGGCATCATCGACACCGAAATTCATGCCTCCGGCGGTCAGCCGGATCGCGCCGAGAGAATGCGCAAGGTGGTGCCTATGCAGCGCGTCGGCACCGCCGAGGAAGTCGCAGCTGCAATTCTCTGGCTGCTGTCGGACGAGGCGTCCTACACAACCGGCGCCAATCTGGAAATCGGCGGCGGCCGCTAAAGCAAAAGGGACAGTATCATGGCCTATGACGTCGTTATCATCGGATCGGGACCAGGCGGCTATGTCTGCGCCATCAAGGCGGCGCAGCTCGGTCTGAAGACGGCGGTGGTCGAAAAGAACCCGACCTTCGGCGGTACCTGCCTCAACATCGGCTGCATCCCGTCAAAGGCGCTGCTGCATGCGTCCGAGATGTTTGCCGAGGCCGGCCATTCCTTCGAGGCGCTCGGCGTCGAGATCGGCGCGCCCAAGCTCAACCTTGGGAAGATGATGGCACACAAGGATGCGACGGTGACGGCCAACGTCAATGGCGTCGCCTTCCTGTTCAAGAAGAACAAGATCGACAGTTTTCGTGGCACCGGCAAGGTGGTTGCGGCCGGCAAGGTGTCGGTGACCTCCGATGACGGCAAGGTCGAGGAGATCGAGACCAAGAACATCGTCATCGCCACCGGCTCCGACGTCGCCGGCATTCCCGGCGTCAAGGTCGATTTCGATGAGAAGGTGATCGTCTCGTCGACCGGCGCGCTGTCGCTGGACAAGGTGCCGGGCCATCTGGTGGTGGTCGGCGGTGGTGTCATCGGTCTGGAGCTCGGCTCGGTATGGGCGCGGCTCGGCGCCAAGGTCACCGTGGTCGAGTTCCTCGACACCATCCTGGGCGGCATGGATGGCGAGGTCTCCAAGCAGTTCCAGCGCCTGCTGTCGAAGCAGGGCTTTGAATTCAGGCTGGGCGCCAAGGTGACCGGCGTCGCCAAGGCCAAGAAGGGGGCGACGGTTACCTTCGAGCCGGTCAAGGGCGGAGCAGCCGAGACGATCGAGGCGGACGCGGTGCTGATTGCGACGGGACGACGGGCCTATTCGGACGCTCTCGGGCTGAAGGAGGCCGGCGTCGACGTCGACGAGCGCGGCCGGGTCAAGACCGACGGCCATCTCAGGACCAACGTGCCCGGCATCTACGCCATCGGCGATGTCATCGCCGGGCCGATGCTTGCCCACAAGGCCGAAGACGAGGGCGTGGCGGTGGCCGAGACCATCGCCGGCCAGGCCGGTCATGTGAACTATGACGTGATTCCGAGCGTCGTCTACACCACGCCGGAAATCGCCACGATCGGCAAGACCGAAGAAGAATTGAAGAAGGCCGGCATCGACTACAAGGCCGGAAAATTCCCGTTCAGCGCCAATGGCCGCGCGCGCGCCATGCTGCACACCGACGGCTTTGTGAAAATCCTGGCCGACAAGGCCAGCGACCGTGTACTCGGCGTCCACATCGTCGGCTTCGGCGCCGGCGAGATGATCCACGAGGCGGCCGTGCTGATGGAATTTGGCGGCTCGTCGGAAGACCTAGCCCGCACCTGTCACGCCCATCCGACAATGTCGGAAGCGGTAAAGGAGGCGGCATTGGCGACGTTCTTCAAGCCGATCCATATCTGAGCGGTTGAATCGCAGGCGACGGTGGCGATTGGCGAAATAGCCAATCTCCCCCAAGTGGCCCCAAGTGGGGAGATGTCCGGCAGGACAGAGAGGGGCGCGAAGGATCACCACAGACGGCTTCCATTCTCAACCGCAGATGGATTCCAGGGTCTCCGCGATGTCGCTTCGCTCCTGCTCCGCGCTGGATGACGAAGATGAAGTTGGCCCATGGCTAATCGCAGCTCAGAGCATCGACGGCTGCTCCCCAAAAAAACGGCCCGCCTTTCAGCGGACCGTTCATATATTAAATCAGCAGTCTGATTACTGAGCCGGTGCCGGCGCTGGTGCTGGTGCCGGGGCTGGCGCAGGGGCCGGAGCCGGAGCCGGAGCCGGTGTTGCCGGGGCCGGAGCCGGAGCGGGCGTTGCCGGAGCTGGCGCAGGAGCCGGTTCGGCTGGTTTCATCGGCTCGGCCGGCGCTGGGGCGGGAGCTGGTGTGCTGGCTGCGGGCGGTTCGGCAGGCGCAGGTGCCTCGCTACGTCTTCCAAAAACATAATAGGCGACAATTGCCAGGATAACGACGACCAGGGCAATCAGCCAGCCGCTGCCGCCGCCGCTTGGCCGTGCGGAGCCCGGCGAGGTGAATGGGTCGTTCGGATTGGGTGTGTTCGCCATAAAAGTGTCCTCCGTGGATGAAAAACATCAAGTAATAGCCATCAACGTACAATCGTTGAATCGGTTTCACATTAGGCGTTGAAAACGCCGAAAACAGGGCAATTCTGATCCGGAATCGCTCGCAGGCATGCATTTCCACCGCAAAATGGGTTCGATCGAGCCAAACCGAACCTTTTTCGGTTTCTTGGCACGAAGCGCGGCTGATCCGCCGGCGCGCCACGCGTAAGGGCTGATCCCGCCTCGGCAATGATTCGGTGTGCAACTCCGCCGTGTCGTTCAGTTGACGGCGGTCACCGTATAGCCGGTCTTGCGGAAACCCTCGACCAAGCCTTGCGCTCCGGGTAGGTGCATGGCGCCGACCGCCATGAAGACATTGCCGTGGGCGAGGATCGGCGCTGCACGATCGACCATCACCTTGTTGCGGCTGGTGATCATGGTCTGCTCGAATTCGGCGTAACCCGATTGGTCGTCGACCTGTTCGGGGACGACAGCCCGAAACAGCGGTACATACATGCCAGTGTCGCCACGCCGGTAAAGCACGATCATGGTTTCGTTGACGTCGTTCACCTTGTCGCCAAGCTTCAGCGTATCGACCAGCCCCTTCAGGTGAAAGGCGATCGGCAGCGAAGCCATGGCGCGCAGCTGGTCGGCGATTGTCTCCAGCCCCTCGACCGATTTGCCCGAAGCCTCGGCGTCCTTGGCAAGCTTGACGTCGAGCACCGGCGCACCGCCAGCCTGGCGGGCTACTTCGCATGCAGGTAGCGCCACCATCGCCGACAGCAACCAGGGTTTCATCTTGGCGACGGTCGCTGGCGGGATGCCACGCGCATCGAGCGCCTTGTTGACCACCGCCGCATCCTCCGGCGACAGCAGCGACGAAAGCGTCGTCTTGTCGGTGAACATCATCAGATCCGGCTCTTTCAGCATTGCTGCCATCATCTTCTGCTTGTCGAGCACTTCGGTGGTCTCGATGATGACGGTGCCAGCCGCATCGAATGCCTTCTGCGCGGCGGGTGGCAGCGTGGTGACGCGCGGGTCGGTAACGTGCATGGTGCCGAACAGGAAGGACGGTTTTTCGCCCGATTTTTCGAGCTTCCACAGCAGGCCCTTGCCGTTCGGCGTCGCTGCCGCCTCCGCCTCGATCTTGCGGTAGGCAGCCGGGTCGTCCTTTTGCAGCGCGCTCAGCATATCGCTACCGGTGCAGGCCGAAGTCTCGGCGCGTGCCTTGCCCGCCGCGAGCAGCGCGACGATGAGGAAAGAGAGGAAAAACAGGGCGTTCAGCGCGACGAGCAGCTTCAGCGACACATGGGTCGCGCGGTCGGCGATGGCGATGAGGCGTTTCATGCTGCGGTTCTAGGCGCAAAAAGCGGCAAAACGGTTAACCGGCGCATCAAAATTGTTGCGAGATGGCCACCGACACATGCATCGATCACGCACGAGGATGAGCTGCTTCGTAAATCTCGAGCAGCCTGGCGGTGTCGACGCCGGTGTATATCTGGGTTGTCGACAGGCTGGCGTGGCCGAGCAACTCCTGGATGGTGCGCAGGTCGCCGCCGCGCCCTAGCAGATGCGTGGCGAAGGAATGGCGCAGCGCATGCGGCGTCGCCGTGTCGGGCAGGTTGAGCGCCGAGCGCAGCTTGGCCATGTCGCGCTGGACGATTGCCGGGTTGAGTGGGCCGCCGCGGGCACCGCGAAACAGCAGGCCCTTGGGATCGAGATGCCAAGGGCAGAGGCGGCGGTATTCGGCAATCGCCCGCAGCCCCACCGGCAGCACCGGCACCAGCCGGGTCTTGCCACCCTTGCCGGTGACGCGCAGCACGGTATCACCAGGTGAGGAAAGATCGGCGCTCGACAGGCCGAGCGCCTCGGAAATCCGCAAACCGGACCCATAGAGCAGGGTCAGCACGGCGGCGTTGCGCGCGGCAATCCACGGCTCCTCCGCCAGTTGGCCTTCCACCGAGACGACGTGTTTTGCATCGCTTGCGGTCAGCGGCTTGGGCAGCGATTTCGGCTGCCGCGGCGCGCGCAAGGCTGTCGCACCTGCCGCATTGGCGAGGCCGCGCCTTTCCAGGAAACGCAACAGCGAGCGGATGCCGGCCAGCCCGCGCCCGAGCGTACGGGCGCCGGCGCCCTCGGCACGGCGGGCAGCGAGAAAGCCGCGCAAATCGGCGGGGCGCAGATCGGCGATGTCGGAAATGCCGGGCGAGCCGCCGCAATGGCCGGTCAGGAAATGCAGGAACTGGCGTGTGTCGCGCTCATAAGCCTCGACGGTTTCGGGCGATAGCCGGCGTTCGCGCGCCAGCATCTTCAGCCAGGCCTCGCGCGCCGCCTGCAGGTCGGGTTTTGCCGATATGAGGAATTCCTGCATTGCACTCTTCCAGTTCCCCGCCATCTTCCGGCACGGGGGTTAGGAAGCGGTGAAGAGCGGCGTCATTGAAATGACGACGGGCTGGGGTTAGAGCAAGGCAAAGGATTTTCCGCAGATGAGCAAGCCGCAAAACCCCGTCCAGATGGCCGTGATCGGTGCCGCGCACGGCATCAAGGGCGAATTGCGCGTCAAGAGCTTTACCGGCGACCCGCTGGCGCTGGCCGATTACGGTCCCCTCTACGCCAGGGACGGCCGCGCCTTCCAGATCGTTGACATCAGGCCCGCCAACACCGTGGTGGTGGTGCGCTTCAAAGGCGTCAACGACCGCAATGCCGCCGAGGCGCTGGCCGGCACCGAATTGTTCGTCGATCGTTCGGTGTTGCCCGATGAGGGCGAAGAGGATGAATTCTACCATGCCGACCTCGTCGGACTGGAGGTCAAGGACGACACCGGTGCGGTCGTCGGCAAGGTCGTCGCCGTGCACAATTTCGGCGGCGGCGACATTCTCGACGTGACGCTGGCGGGGCGCAAGGGCATGCTCATCCCGTTCACTCAGGCCGCCGTTCCGGAAGTGTCGATCGCCGGCGGCTTTGTCCGCGTTGATCCAGCCGCCGCAGGTTTGGTCGAGGATGAGGACGGCGAGCCTCCCGCTGACGACGGTTTCGACCCCAGGGGCAGGCCGCGCGGGCCGAGGGACGCCGGAGGCAACCGGTGAGTTTTTCGGCTTCGGTGCTGACGCTCTATCCCGAGATGTTTCCCGGCGCGCTTGGCCTGTCGCTGGCCGGCCGCGCCCTCGAGACCGGCATTTGGTCGCTCGAAACGATCCAGATCCGCGACTTTGCCAGCGATCGTCACCGTACCGTCGATGACACGCCGGCCGGCGGCGGCGCCGGCATGGTGATGCGGGCAGACGTGCTGGCCAGCGCCATTGACCATGCCTCGCCGGCAGCCGATCCACGTCCGCGCCTGCTGATGAGCCCGCGCGGCAAGCCGCTGAACCAGGCACGCGTGCGCGAACTCGCCGCTGGGCCGGGTGCGGTGATCGTCTGCGGCCGCTTCGAAGGCGTCGACCAGCGGGTCATTGAGGCGCGCGGCCTCGAAGAAGTTTCGATCGGCGACTTCATCCTGTCCGGCGGCGAGCCGGCGGCACTGGTGCTGCTCGACGCCGTGGTGCGCCTGCTGCCCGGCGTCATGGGCAATGCGGAATCGGGCGAGGAAGAGAGCTTTGAAAACGGCCTGCTCGAACATCCGCATTACACACGGCCGCAGGAATTCGAGGGGCGGCCGATCCCCGAAGTGCTGATTTCGGGCAATCACAGGAAGATCGCGGCGTGGCGGCGGGCCGAAGCGGAGAGGCTGACGAAGGAGCGACGCCCGGATCTGTCAGCCGCTCAGCCCTTATCGAAATAGTAGAAAGCCAGGAACAGGCCGACGGCGATGACGAAGCCGCGCACCGCGTTCTGCGGCACGCGCCTGGCGATCCAGACGCCGGCATAGCCGCCCAGCGCGCCACCCGGGATCATGATGATCGCCTGCAGCCAGGCAATGACGCCGCCCGAGACGAAGACGAGGATGGCAACCGCAGCGATGACTACGGCCAGCATGTTCTTCAGTGCGTTCAGCCGGTGATAGTCGCCGGACTGGGTGAGACCGAGCGTCGCCAGCATCATGACGCCCATGCCGGCGCCGAAGAAGCCGCCATAGACGGCGGTGGCGAACTGCGCCAGCGACCCGACCAGCGAACCTACCGCGGCCTCATGCCCCGGCTTGGGCGCCGGCTTCAGCCATGGCCCGGCAGCGAACAATGCGGTTGCCGCCAGCAGCAGCCACGGCACCAAGGCGCGGAACGACGGGTTGTCGAGCCCTAGAAGGATGAGCGCGCCAGACAGCGCACCGAGAGCCGAAATGAGGCTGAGCAGCAGTGCGCCACGCCAGAAATGCTTGATGTCGTGCCAATAGGCGAGCGTCGAGGTGATGTAGCCAGGAAATTGCGTCACCGACGATGTCGCATTGGCGACGATCGGCGGCAGGCCGGCCAGGGTCATGGCGCCAAAGGTTATGAACGTGCCGCCGCCGGCAACGGCATTGACCGCGCCTGATAGAAAGCCGGCGAGAAAGAGCAGGACCGCGTCCAAGATTGGCATGAGGGTGTCGTCGCTGGAGGAAAATGCTTATCTTCCGGCTTAGGAAGCTTGACGCGCGGGCGCAACCCCCTGGACCACAAGCGATCACGGGATTGCCACAGCGGCCTCAGCCAAAAAGAAACAGCGCCAAAAAAGAAACAGCGAAGGCGTGACAAAGCGCCGAAATAGCTGTATGTGCGCGCCGAACCGGAAGAAAATATGCCAAGAGCGATCTTCTGGCCCGTCAACAATGACGGTGTAGTCGCCCCTGCCCGATGTTCTCGAACAGAAGTTCTCGAACGAAGGGCATAGCCGAGCGGTCGATGCGACTGCAAGGCGAGTGTCGGACGCTCTGACTGTCGGAAGAACAAGAAGTGGATTATTGAGATGGACATCCTCCGTCAGCTCGAGGCCGAGCAGGCCGCCAAGATCGAAGCCAAGCGCAAGCTCCCCGAATTCCAGCCCGGCGATACCGTGCGCGTCCAGGTCCGTGTGACCGAAGGCACCCGCACCCGCGTCCAGGCCTATGAGGGCGTCGTCATCGCCCGCGCCGGCGCCGGCTTCCAGGAAAACTTCACCGTCCGCAAGATCTCCTACGGCGAAGGCGTGGAGCGGGTGTTCCCGGTCTATTCACCGATGGTCGAAGGCGTCGAGATCGTGCGCCGCGGCAAGGTGCGTCGCGCCAAGCTGTACTATTTGCGTGACCGTCGCGGCAAATCGGCCCGCATTTCGGAAAACACCGGCGTGCGCGCCCGCAAGCTGAACGACGAAGAGCGCGATGCGCTGAACGCCGAGAAGGCGCGCATCGAGGCCGAGAAAGTGGCCGCCGCCCAGGCGCTGGCCGCCGAGAAGGCCGCGCAGGACGCCGCCGAGAAGAAGGCCGCCGACGAGGCCGCCAAGGCCGCGGAAGCAGCTGCCGCCGAATAAGGCTCTTCAAGAACGTATTTTCGGAAAGGCGGCTTCGGCCGCCTTTTTGTTTCGCGAGGCGGATTCTATTTTGCCGGGCTGCATCGGCCGCAATCGATACGGATCGTTCCGTAATGCCGCCGTTGAAAGCATTGAAATCCATTTTCGTGCCGAACGCCGCATCGGAGCGGCTTGCAAGGCGCCGGCGGAAAGCTAAAGTCGGCGCCGGATTTCCTGCATGCCTCGGCCGATCGAGGCGGTTCAGTTCCTGGGGAGCATCGTCATGATCAATTCGAAACTGCTGCTGGCCGGCCTGCTGGCTTGCCTTCTCGTGCCTGTCGCGGCTCTGGCGCAGGCGCTGCCCGACCTCGGCGGCAAGAAAGTGGTGGTGGTGACCGAAAACGCCTATCCGCCGCTGCAGTTCATCGATGCCAAGACCGGCAAGCAGATCGGTTGGGAATATGACGCGATGAACGAGATCGCCAAACGGCTGAATTTCAAGGTCGAGTACCAGAATACCTCCTGGGACGCGATGATCCAGGCGGTTTCCGACAATCAGTACAACATCGGCATGACCGGCATCACCATCAAGGACGACCGCAAGCAGAAGGTCGATTTCTCCGATCCGTATATGCGCTCGGAACAGTTCATGCTGGTGCGCGGCGACGAGAAGCGCTTCACCGATGCAAAGACGTTCGCCGCCTTCAAGGACGGGCTGATCGGCGCGCAGGCCGGCACCACGCCCTTCTACACCGCCGTCTACAGCGTGCTCGACGGCAACGAGCAGAACCCGCGCATCAAGCTGTTCGAGACATTCGGCGCGACGGTGCAGGCGCTGAAGGCCGGCGACGTCGACGTCGTGCTCACCGACGGCACTGCCGGCAAGGGCTATGTCGATGCGTCCAATGGCGGCCTTAAGCTGATCGGCGGCCCACTCGGCACCGAGGATTTCGGCTTCATCTTCCCCAAGGGCTCCGACCTGGTGAAGCCGGTCAACGCGGCAATCGCCGCGCTCAAGGCCGACGGTACGCTCGACGCGCTCAACAAGAAGTGGTTCCTTGATTACAAGATGGGGCAGTAGGACTTTTGTTGCGCGCATTTCATGACGATTGTGCGCGGGAACTCGCGCTGACTCTGCGCTCGTACACCCCCCTCTGTCCTGCCGGACATCTCCCCCTCAAGGGGGGAGATCGGATTTCGCATCGGCTTTCGCCAATTTTCAGTGTTGCAGAACGGGCCGCGAGGTCAAAGCTGCCGATCTCCCCCCTTGAAGGGGAGATGGCCGGCAGGCCAGAGGGGGGTGTGACAGAACGCTGCCTTCGTGGCTCTGTTATCGGTACCGCTTGATGCCGTCGGCGCCTCTCGCCTCAGCCAAATCCGACTTCCCGTGGTGGCTTGCCGTGGCCGTGGCGATCGCCTTGACCGCCGCCATCTTCATCGCTGCCAGCGACCTCTATGCCCAGGTCTTCACAACCGTCGCCAAGGGCGTCGGCGTCACCATCTTCGTCACGGTGGTCGCCTTCGCGCTGGCTTGCGCGATCGGCCTCGGCGTCGCGCTGATGGGCCTGTCGGGCTCACGCTGGCTCAGCCAGATCGGCCGCTTCTACGTCGAGATCATCCGCGGCGTGCCGATGCTGGTGCTGTTGTTCTGGATCGCCTTTGCCGGGGCGCCGGCCTTCGTCGCGGCATGGAACGCGCTGACGGCGCCGCTGCAAAGCGCCGGCTTCTTCGGTGAGCTGCTGGTACGCGACGTGTCGTTGCTTTGGCGCGCCGTCATGGCGCTGACCATCGGCTATTCCGCCTTCATCTCGGAGGTGTTCCGCGCCGGTATCCAGGCGGTCGAGAAGGGGCAGATCGAGGCGGCCAAGGCGCTCGGGCTGACGCGCACCCAGCGCTTCCGGCTGGTCATCTTTCCGCAGGCGATCCGCACTATCCTGCCGCCGCTCGGCAATGATTTCGTCGCCATGGTCAAGGATTCCTCGCTGGTCTCGGTGCTCGGCGTCGCCGACATCACCCAGATGGGCAAGATCTACGCCGCCGGCTCGTTCCGCTTCTTCGAAACCTATTCGATCGTCGCCTATATCTATCTCATCCTGACCGTCGGCCTGTCGTTGGCCTTGCGGGCGCTGGAGAAGCGGCTGCGCCACCAGCATGGGGAATAGAAGGCAGGCGAAAACGGCGCTACCATCGAGCGGACGCGACCGGGGAGGACCCATGATCATCGACAAGGCCAATGCGGCGCTGGAAGCGGTCTATACGGCCGACACGCCCGAGACGCTCGCCAAGGCCTATGCGCAATGGGCCGCGACCTATGACGGCGAAACCGCGGCGCTCGGCTATCTCCTGCCGTTCCTGATCACCGCCTGGGTGGCGCGCCATGTGCCGCCGGGCGAAGGGCCGCTGCTCGACGCCGGTTGCGGCACCGGCCTGTCGGGGCCGTCGCTCAAGGCACTCGGCTACCACGATATTGCCGGGCTCGACCTGTCGCAGGACATGCTGAAAATCGCCGGCAGCCGGCAGGCCTACAGCGAGCTGAAACAGGCGATGCTCGGCGGGCCATTGCCTTGGGCGGACGGGTATTTCCGCGCCTTTTTCTCGACCGGCGTGTTCACCATCAGCCACGCACCGGCGTCGGGCCTGCATGAACTGATACGCATCACCAGGACGGGCGGCCACGCCATCTTCACGGTCCGCGACCAGGTGTTTGAAAGCGGCGGGTTCAAGGCCGTGTTTGGCGAACTGGAGCAGGCGAAAAAATGGCGGCCGGTCGAGGAGAGCCCGTGGTTCCGCTGCTATGCAATCGCCGAGCCCGACGCGCTGGTGAAGACGTTTGTGTTCAAGGTGCTGTGAAGCGCCTGCGAAGGCAGACGCGATTGCTGAAAAGCCAAAACATTGATATGAGCAGCGCCATGGAAGAGCTTTTTGGCGATCCGGCCTATAAAGGTTTCGTGCTGCAGGACAGGAAACGCCTGCCGTCGCGATTTTCCGCGCGCGTTTCCGGCGCTCTGACCAGCCGACTTCGCTAGGGCAGACTCGCCAGGCTGCTTCGCCGGGCCGACCGGCGTCCTTTTCCCTTTTTAAATCGACGGATTTACGCACATGAGCGCACCGCGCACCCTCTACGACAAGATTTTCGACGACCATGTCGTCGACCGCCAGGACGACGGCACCTGCCTGCTCTATATCGACCGCCATCTGGTCCACGAAGTCACCAGCCCGCAGGCTTTCGAAGGCCTGCGCATGACCGGCCGCAAGGTTCGGCATCCGGAAAAGACGCTGGCCGTGGTCGACCACAATGTGTCGACCTCGCCCGAGCGCAAGTTCGGCATCAAGAACGAGGAAAGCCGCATCCAGGTCGAGGCGCTGGCCAAGAACGCCAAGGATTTCGGTATCGAATATTATTCCGAGAAGGATATCCGCCAGGGCATCGTCCACATCATCGGTCCCGAGCAAGGCTTCACGCTGCCCGGCATGACCATCGTCTGCGGCGACAGCCACACCTCGACGCATGGCGCGTTCGGGGCGCTGGCGCATGGCATCGGCACCTCGGAAGTCGAGCATGTGCTGGCGACGCAGACGCTGATTCAGCGCAAGGCCAAGAACATGCTGGTGCGCGTCGACGGCGCACTGCCGGAAGGCGTCACCGCCAAGGACATCATCCTTGCCATCATCGGCGAGATCGGCACGGCCGGCGGCACCGGCTATGTCATCGAATATGCCGGCGAGGCAATCCGTGCGCTGTCGATGGAAGGCCGCATGACGATCTGCAACATGTCGATCGAAGCCGGCGCGCGCGCCGGCCTGATCGCGCCCGACGAGACCACCTTCGCCTATGTCAAGGACAAGCCGCGCGCCCCCAAGGGCGAAGCCTGGGACGCCGCGCTCGCCTACTGGAAGACGCTGCAGTCCGACGAAGGCGCGCATTTCGACAAGGTGGTCGTGCTCGACGCGGCAAAGCTGCCGCCGATCGTCTCCTGGGGCTCCTCGCCCGAGGACGTGGTCTCGGTGCAAGGCATCGTGCCGAACCCGGACGACATCACTGATGAGAACAAGCGCACCTCCAAGCAGCGCGCACTCGACTATATGGGCCTGAAGCCGGGCACCAAGATCACCGATATCGAACTCGATCGCGTCTTCATCGGCTCCTGCACCAATGGCCGCATCGAGGATCTGCGCGCCGCCGCCAAGGTGATCGAGGGCAGACAAGTCAATCCGCGGGTCAGTGCGATGATCGTGCCGGGCTCCGGCCTGGTCAAGGAACAGGCAGAGGCCGAAGGCCTCGACAAGATCTTTGTCGCCGCCGGCTTTGACTGGCGTGAGCCGGGCTGCTCGATGTGCCTTGCCATGAACGACGACCGGCTGAAGCCGCATGAGCGCTGCGCCTCGACCTCGAACCGCAATTTCGAAGGGCGCCAAGGCTTCAAGGGCCGGACCCATCTGGTGTCGCCGGCAATGGCCGCGGCGGCGGCGATCGCCGGCCATTTCGTCGACATCCGCGAGTGGAAATAGGGCAGGCGCGCGCAGTCGGATATGAGGAGCCCGAGGCGCAATGCGGTTCGGGCATTCTTCAGTCGGGCCGCCTGACGAATTCGTGGAATCCCTCACGGCGGCCGGGTTGGTCCTTTGCGACGACCAGCGCCAGTTGGCGCTCGTCGAAGAGTTTGAACCATTCGTCCCATTCGACCAGTTCGTAGCCGCCGGCATTGACCGGACGTTCGGCCTCATCCTGGTCCTGATAGGCATGCTGGCCGAAGACCAGCCTCAGCATGGGCTGCGTTCCGGCTTCGGGCGACACGTCGACGATCGCCGGAAAGCCGGCGCGTGCCGCGGCCCATGAGCGAATTGCATCGTGATCGGTCAGCATGATCGTGTCGGCCATCGGAGCGTCTCCTGGTTGCCGTCGTGAAACGCCGCTCGCCGTTCGCGGTTCCGCCCAGCGGCTTTGTCGACGCACCTGTCGTATATTCGCTTTCGCTTAACCGCTTGTTTGGGCTTCCGCTCTAAGGTCCTCCAAGGGGAAGCGAGGGGAAATTACAGCGCTTGGACACCGGCCTGCTCATAGCGCTGCTCAATCCAGGCATCGCCCTCACACTCGGCGCGGCATTTCTCGTGCTGTGGTTCTATCAGCGCCACCGTCCCTATCTGGCTGTGCTGGCGGCGGGCTACTCGGCCTCGGCCGCAGGCTTCCTGCTCCAGTATTTCACGCTGCCGGTCGGCATGGCGCCGACCAAGCTCATCTCGATCCTGTGCTTCACCTTCGCCACCTGCTGTCTCGCCGGCGCGGTCATTGCGCGCTATGGGCGGCGCGTGCCTTACCCGGCGGTCGGCATTCTGGCCTGCGGCGGCCTGGCCGCGTTCTCGTGGTTTCTTTTTGCCCGGCCGGATCTCACCTGGCGCATCCTTGCCATCAATTTCAGCTTCGGCGGCATCAGCCTGGTTGTCGCCGCCGAGTTGCGCGTGGTGCGCAACAACGGCCCGACAGAAATGATCCTGTTCGTGCTGTCGCTGCTTTCCGGCCTGAACTTCCTGGCGCGGACGCTTGCCGTCGTCATCGCGCATGGGCCGTTCACCAGCTATGAAGGGCTTTACTCCTCGTCCTACTGGACGACGGCTCTGCTGTCGCATGCATTGCTGTCGCTGCTTATTGCGCTTTGCCTGTTCGGCGCCGCCGCGCTCGATGTGATGAAGGCCCTGAAGACCGAAACCCTGACAGACCCGCTGTCGGGCCTGCTCAACCGCCGCGGCTTCGAGGAGCGCGCCATGCTTGTCCTGCAGCACTGTGCCACGGCGCAATTGCCGGTTGCGCTGGTGCTTGCCGATCTCGATCATTTCAAGGCGCTCAACGATCAACATGGCCACGCAGCCGGGGATCGCGTCATCGCCGACTTCGCTGCCAAGCTTCTGTCGGCTGCAGGTACGCGCGGCGTTGCCGGCCGCATCGGCGGCGAAGAGTTCGCCGTGCTTTTGCCGCTCAGCGACCTTGGCGCGGCAAGACTGTTTGCCGAAACCATTCGCACGCTCTATTCGGCGGACAGAATCGACGGGCTTCCGCCCGAGACAAGAGTGACCGCCAGCTTCGGCGTGGCCGCCCGCGCCAGCGACGAAGGGCTGGACCCGCTGATGCGCCGCGCCGACGAAGCGCTCTACAGAGCCAAAAGGAGTGGCCGCGACAGCGTATGCCTGTCCTATCAGCGGCCTGAGACGGTCGTCCTTCCCAATAGGACCAGTGCTGGCTGAGCGTCAGCGACGGCTTCGAATTAACGTCTTTTTCGCGCGTTGGTGATTTGCTGTTCGGGGGAGTGCCAAAACACCATGGGCAGCGCTAATTTCATCCTGCTGATCAACCTGTTCGTTGCCGGGCTGCTGGCGGCGATCGCGGTCTATGACGCCGGCCGGGTGTCGGCACGCTGGCTGGCGTTCGGCTATGTGCTCGGCACGGCTTATTTCGCGATCGAGTTCAGCATTCCTGCCTTCGACAATGCGCGCCCCGTGGTTGTCGCCGCCTTTGCCGCCTTCCTTGGCGCTACCGTCGCCTTCAATGGCGGGCTTGCCCATAAATACCGCGTTTCGCCGCCTTGGCCGCCGATGCTGTTCTTCCTGGTCTTCGCCACCCTCGCGGTCTACTTCGTGCAGGACCTGCCACGCCAATCCTTTGTGCGAATGGCGGCCTACCAGCTTCCCTATGCGGCCATGCAGTTCACCGGGCTGGCGATCGTCTTGTCGTCCAGGCAAAGACGCGAGCGGCTCGACTATATGCTGATGGCTGTCCTGGCGGCCAGCACCTTGCAGTTCGCCAGCAAACCCTTCATCGCCCATGCGCTTGGTGGCTGGGGCGCCAACCCGCAATCTTATGCGCAGACCAGCTATGCGTTGGTGTCGCAGTCGGTCGGCACCGTGTTCGGCCTGGCGCTTGCGCTGGTGACATTGGCTATCCTGGTCCGCGACGTGCTCGCCGAGGCGACGTCGAAATCGGAAACCGACACGCTTTCGCGGCTGCTCAACCGTGGGGGCTTCGAGCGCCATGCCGAGATCGCACTGCGTGACGCCATGCGGCGCGCCGTTCCAGCGGCACTGGTCATTGCCGATCTCGACCATTTCAAGCGCATCAACGATACTTACGGCCACGCGTCGGGCGATCGGGTCATCGAGACCTTTGCCGGTTTTCTCCGCGATGCCGCGGCCGACCATCATGTCGCCGGCCGCATCGGCGGCGAGGAATTCGCGATTTTCCTGCCGGGGACCAATCTAGCCGCCGCCCGGCTCTTTGCCGAGGGCACGCGGAGCGCCTTCGGTGCCACGCCGATCGACTGCCTGCCCGCGGATCACCGCTGCAGCGCCAGCTTCGGCGTTGCCGAGCTTGGTCCGGGCGAAAGCTTTTCCGACCTGTTGCGGCGCGCCGACAAAGCGCTCTATCAGGCGAAGGGCAGCGGTCGCGATTGCGTGCGTGTCTCGGTGGGGCCGGCTGTTGCCCTGCCGGCGCCGTCAACCAAGGGCGGCGTGGCCGTCAGCGGCAGGGGCTGAGCTCCGGCATTTCGCCGTCGGAGAGGCCGTACATATAGCTGCGGCCCTTGACGAAAACCGGCGGCCTATAGCAGTCGCCGCCGCGGACATCGTCCGATTCGTTTTCGTAGATCACGTCGGGCTGGCCGGCGCTGGTGTAGTCGGACAATTCCTTGGCCAGCTTGCCCTCGCCAACGAGGATACGCTTGTAGCCGGCGGCGCTGTCGATGACGAGATTGCCGAAGGAATCGGCATAGACGCGGTCATGATGGCGCGTCCCGGCGAATGCCGGTGCGACGACGCCGACGGCGAGCGCCGCCAATAGAAACCAGGGAAGGCGCGATCCTGCTGAATTCGAATGCATGGCGTGCTGCTCCAGTTGCTGAGAGGCAAGCCTCCTCGAATCAGAAATTAACCTTTTATTAACCTTTGTTAAGAGGGCAACCGCAGCACGGGCGAGGTCTCGGAAAATATGGTTAATACCGATCGCCCACCGGCCATCATTCGGCCACGCCTTGTTCCCACCATTCCCAGCATCGGGCGCGACTCAAAAAGCATGAAATCCGGTGGCTTGCCGGAGCATCGCGGCGGGCTCGATACGCGGTGGGGAAGGCAGCAAATGAGATTACGCCGCACGTTTCGGATGGCGCTGGCCATTCCGCCGCTGCTGGCTGCAGCCGCCTGCGCGCCGCAGACCAGCGCGCCCAAGCTCGGCAACACGGCCGCCGCTTCCGTGTCGCTTGCTCCGGCTGCTAGCGAACCGACGGCACCGCAGCCGCGCACAGCTACTTACAACTGCGCCGACGGCAGCGTGATGACCATCGAGAATCTCGGCACGTCGGTGCGCGTCCTCGGCCAGAACGGCGCCAGCGCCGAGCTGCCGGCCTCACCGGCCAATCAGACCAGCCGTTACGGCGAGGCGCATGACGCAATCGTGATCGATGGGCGTGAGGCGCTGGTGATGAAGGGCGGTGCACCACCGCTGGCCTGCAAGCGCTGACCCGCCCCTTGCGCCAGCCATATTTTGCAGTGCAGCGACATTGTACCGGCGCAAGGCGACAGTCCTAATCGATTGAAGCTGAAAGCCTCGCTCTCATCAGACTAAATTACGTTTTCGAAACGGTTTTCCGGCTTTGACGCGGTGCAAAAAGAGCATTAGAAACCGGCTGTCCGAAGTCGCAACCGGAAGCGGTAATGCCGCATTCCCACCTGAGGCTCCAGAGACGCCGAACTGGGGGAGCCATGAGCAAATCACCAGCCACCCGCGAATTTGCCAGACGTGAACGGCCGCTTTCGCCGCATCTGACCGTCTATCGGCCGCCGATCACCATGACGATGTCGATCGTCCACCGCATCACCGGCGGGGCGCTCTATTTCGGCACGCTGCTGGTCGCGCTGTGGCTGATGGCGGCGGCGAGCTCGGAGGCGACCTTCAATGCCGTCAACTGGGCCTTCGGCTCGTGGCTGGGACGGCTGGTGCTGTTCGGCTACAGCTGGGCGCTGATGCACCACATGCTGGGCGGTGTGCGCCATCTTATCTGGGACACTGGGGCAGGGCTGGAAAAGCATACGGCATCGAGGATCGCCTGGGCGACGCTTGCCGGCTCGGTCACGCTGACGCTGCTGATCTGGATCGCCGGCTACATGGCGCGGGGAGCCTGACATGAACAGCAAGAACACCGACATGCGCACGCCGCTGGCCAAGGTCCGCGGTCTCGGTTCCGCCCGCGAGGGCACCGGCCATTTCTGGCGCCAGCGGCTGACGGCGATCTCCAATATCCCGCTGGTCCTGTTCTTCGTCGGCTTCCTGATCGCACTCAACGGCGCCAGCTATCTCGAGGTGCGCGCCGCACTTGCCAATCCGTTCGTTGCACTGGTGCTGGCGCTGGTGCTGTTGTCGGTGCTCTACCACATGCGGCTCGGCATGCAGGCGATCATCGAAGACTATGTGCATGGCGAAGGCACCAGGCTGGCGCTGCTCGCCCTCAACACATTCTTTCCCGTAGTCGTCGGCGTCGCTTCGGTCTTCGCCCTGCTTAAACTGGCATTTGGAGGCTGATTTTTGGCCAAGGACGCGAAGAACGCCAACACGGCTTCCGCCTATAGCTATGTCGATCACAAATTCGACGTCGTGGTCGTCGGCGCCGGCGGCGCCGGCCTGCGCGCCGCGCTCGGCATGGCCGAGCAGGGCCTGCGCACCGCCTGCATCACCAAAGTGTTCCCGACGCGCTCGCATACGGTTGCGGCGCAGGGCGGCATCGCCGCCTCGCTCGCCAATATGGGGCCCGACAACTGGCAGTGGCATCTCTTCGACACCGTCAAAGGCTCAGATTGGCTGGGCGACACCGACGCTCAAGAATACATGGTGCGCGAGGCGCCGGCGGCGGTCTACGAGCTCGAGCACTACGGCGTTCCCTTCAGCCGCACCGAGGACGGGAAAATCTACCAGCGGCCGTTCGGCGGCATGATGATGAATTTCGGCGAGGGGCCGCCGGTGCAGCGCACCTGTGCGGCCGCCGACCGCACCGGCCACGCCATGCTGCACACGCTCTACGGCCAGTCGCTGAAGCACAATGCGCAGTTCTTCATCGAGTATTTCGCGCTCGACCTGATCACGGAGCCGGACGGCACCTGCACCGGCGTGGTCGCCTGGAACCTCGACGACGGCACCATCCACCGCTTTTCGGCCAAGATGGTGGTGTTGGCGACCGGCGGCTATGGCCGCGCCTATTTCTCGGCCACCTCGGCGCATACCTGCACCGGCGATGGCGGCGGCATGGCCGCACGCGCAAGCCTGCCGCTGCAGGATATGGAGTTCGTGCAGTTCCACCCGACCGGCATATACGGCGCCGGCTGCCTGATCACCGAGGGCGCGCGCGGCGAGGGCGGCTATCTCGTCAATTCCGAGGGCGAGCGCTTCATGGAGCGCTACGCGCCGTCAGCCAAGGATCTGGCTTCGCGCGACGTGGTCTCGCGCTGCATGACGCTGGAAATCCGCGAGGGCCGCGGCGTCGGCCCGAAGAAGGATCACATTTTCCTGCATCTCGACCATCTCGACCCGGCCGTTCTGCACGAGAGGCTTCCGGGTATTTCGGAATCGGCAAAGATCTTTGCCGGCGTCGACCTGACCAAGGAGCCGATCCCGGTGCTGCCGACGGTCCACTACAATATGGGCGGCGTGCCGACCAATTACTGGGGCGAGGTGCTGAACCCGACGGCGTCGAATCCGGACCAGGTGTCGCCCGGGCTGATGGCGGTCGGCGAAGCCGGCTGCGCCTCGGTGCACGGTGCTAACCGGCTGGGCTCCAACTCGCTGATCGACCTGGTGGTGTTCGGCCGTGCGGCGGCAATCCGGGCCGGCCAGGTGATCGACCGCACATCGGCGATCCCTTCGCCCAAAGAGGCCGCCGTCGAAAAGATCATGGACCGCTTCGACCGGCTGCGTCACGCCAACGGCTCGACGCCGACCGCGGTGTTGCGCGAAAAGATGCAGAAGGCGATGCAGGAGGACGCGGCGGTGTTCCGCACCCAGGACTCGCTGGAAAGCGGCTGCAGGCGCATTTCCCAGATCTGGGGCGAGCTCAAGGACGTAAAAGTGTTCGACCGCTCGATGATCTGGAACTCCGATCTGGTCGAGACGCTGGAGCTGGAAAACCTGATGGCCAACGCCATTACCACCGTCTACGGCGCCGAGGCGCGCAAGGAAAGCCGCGGCGCGCACGCGCGGGAGGACTTTTCGGCCCGCGACGACGCCAACTGGCGCAAGCATACGCTGGCCCGGCTCAACGAGGCCGGCGAGGTGGCGCTCACCTACCGGCCGGTGCACACCGAAACACTGCTTAGGGAAGCAGACGGCGGCATCAACCCGGCCAAGATCGCGCCGAAGGCTAGGGTGTATTGAGATTATGATGAAACATCTGATCGCCTCGGCATTTCTGGTTGGCGTCGGAGTGCACCCTGCGTCTGCCGAGACGGTCTATATCTATGACAACGCTGACAAAATCTCGAAAATGGTGAATGATATTCCCATTTGGAAAGATGCCGTTACGGCCCAATCGTCAAGTCGAAATTTTTATTCCAAGAACGTCGGGCACATCAGATGCCTGGCAAGGCCTCCGGTCAGTGGCGTACTAAAGCAAAAGGTCGGGAAAGCATTTGAAGTGCGCGTATATGCCCGCTGTACCGGCTTCGTGAACGCCCTCTACGTTCATACGGAGAAGTAGAATGGCGTCGGCGGCAGCAGGATATTCCGGCACGCCTCTTCCGGCCAAGCTCGGCCTGAAGGACGGGATGACCGCGGCCTTCATCGCCCTGCCGGCGGAACTGGACGATCTGGCCGACGCCGTCGATTTTGCCGGTGTCGACCGACTGGCCGAATGGTCGGCGATTTCGGGCGTTCATGAGAAATACGATGCCGTACATGCTTTCACCCGGCAGCGTATCGAGATCGAGGACCGTCTAGGCGACGTCGAAGCGGCGATCAAGCGGGACGGCATGGTCTGGGTGTCATGGCCGAAGAAGGCATCGAAAGTGCCGACCGACGTCACCGAGGACGTTATCCGCACAGAGGCGCTGAAGCTCGACCTCGTCGACGTCAAGGTCGCCGCCGTGAACGAGATCTGGTCCGGGCTGAAGCTCGTCATCCGAAAGGACCTGAGGTAATGGTCGAACTCACGCTTCCGAAAAACTCGAAGATCATGGCCGGAAAAACCTGGCCGAAGCCGGAGGGCGCGACCAACCTGCGCGAATACCGCATCTACCGCTGGTCGCCGGACGATGACGAGAACCCGCGCATGGATACGTATTTCGTCGACATGGACGATTGCGGGCCGATGGTGCTCGACGCGCTGCTCTGGATCAAGAACAAGATCGACCCGACGCTGACGCTGCGCCGCTCCTGCCGCGAGGGCATCTGCGGCTCGTGCGCCATGAACATCGACGGGTCGAACACGCTGGCCTGCACCAAGGGCTGCGACGACATTTCCGGCGCGATCAAGGTCTATCCGCTGCCGCACATGGCTGTGGTCAAGGACCTGGTGCCCGACCTCACCACTTTCTACGCCCAGCACGCCTCGATCGAGCCATGGCTGAAGACGCTGTCGCCCGAGCCGGCCAAGGAATGGCTGCAGAGCCATGAGGACCGCGAAAAGCTCGACGGGCTCTACGAGTGCATATTGTGCGCCTGCTGCTCGACCTCCTGCCCGAGCTACTGGTGGAACGGCGAGCGCTATCTCGGCCCGGCGACGCTGCTGCAGGCCTATCGCTGGCTGATCGATTCGAGGGACGAGGCGACGGGCGAGCGGCTCGACAATCTCGAAGACCCGTTCCGGCTCTATCGCTGCCACACCATCATGAACTGCGCCCAGACTTGCCCCAAAGGGCTCAACCCGGCCAAGGCGATCGCCGAGATCAAGAAGATGATGGTTGAGCGACGGGTGTAGGCGGCGGGCGGGTTGCAGCCGAGATCGTCTCGTCCGCAGCGATCCTTCGCGCCCCTCTCTGTCCTGCCGGACATCTCCCCCTCAAGGGGGGAGATTAGCAGCTTGGAGGACAGCGCCCTTTCTGCAGCCTTGAAAGGTGGCGAAGCGGTGATGACAGCCAATCTCCCCACTAGAGGGGGAGATGTCCGGCAGGACAGAGGGGGGCGCCGTCCCGCCGAGTTCGAAAGGATAGCAAACTTATGACCGATTCCGACCTTCCCATCCTCTCTCCCATCGAAGCCCGCGTGCTGGGCTGCCTTATCGAGAAGAAGGAGCTGACGCCGGACGTCTATCCGCTGACGCTCAATGCGGCACTTGCCGCTGCCAACCAGAAGACGGCGCGCGAGCCGGTAATGTCGGTCGAACTTGCCGAGGTCAGAAGAGCGCTTGGCCAGCTGGAGCAGAAGGGCCTCGTCAGGCAGGTGTTTGCGTCGCGCGTCGAGCGCTACGAGCATGTCGTGGCGCAGCGCTTTTCCCTGACCTCGGCGCAGATCGCGCTGCTCGGCCTGTTGCTGCTGCGCGGCCCGCAGACGGCCTATGAATTGCTGGCGCGAAGCGAGCGCATGGCGCGGCTGCCGTCGATCGACGAGCTTCGCGGCAATCTCGATCTGCTGATCGGCCGCCGGCCACCGCTGGTGCAGCAGATCGATCGCGGCCCAGGCCAGCGCGAGGATCGCTACGTCCATCTGCTCAGCGGGCCGCCGCAGCTGTCGGCTGCCGCAGCACCCCTGCAGTCGTCCTCGCCGGCGTCGGATATGGAAATGCGCGTGCGGGCCCTCGAGGAGGAGGTCGCGGCATTGCGCGCCCGCCTCGACGCGCTCGTTGGCGAAAAAAGCCAATAATCATTCGAGAGGGGGCGCGAAGGATCGCCCGCTTCGCAGACCAGCTCTCACCCGAGCCTGGCGTCGAGCGATACTTTGATGGCGCCGAGCGCTTTCGAGACCGGGCATTCGGCCTTGGCCTTCTCGGCCAATTCCTTGAACTTGGCGGCATCAATGCCCGGTACCTTGCCGACCAGCGTGATCGCGCTGCCGGTGATGCCGGTGCCGGGGACCAGCGTTACCACGGCCTTGGCGTCGAGCTCGGCAGCCGGAGTGCCGTTCTCGGCGAGAAAATGCGAAAGCTGCATGGCGTAGCAGCCGGCATGGGCGGCGGCGATCAGCTCTTCCGGGTTTGTGCCGGATTTGCCGCTTTCATCCTCGAAACGCGTCTTGGCCGAATAGGGTGTGCCCTTCAGCACCCCGCTCTGGGTTTCGAGTGTGCCCTTGCCTTCCTTGAAACTGCCTTTCCAAACGGCGTTGGCGGTGCGGTCCATCAATTCCTCCTTGATTGTCGTGGCTGAGCCCGTGATCGGCATCCAGTCGACTATAGCGCGCGCCGGAGCGAAGGCCACCCACGCTTTCGTATCGGCGGCGGCGTGACACATCATGTCGAGCGAAAAAAATTCGAAAAAAATATGCGTGCAAAAATGTCGACTTCCATCTGTCCCGGCCGTCCTGCGGGCGGCCATGGACTTGGTGGCCGGATGGAGGACCACATGAACAATCTGTTTTCTGCTCACTGGACAAGCACCGGCCACAGGGCCGGTGAACAACAAGCCGACTGGTCGCGCCTGCAGCCTTCCGGCTTCGGCCGACTGCTTGCGGCGATTGCCATCATTGGGATTGCGGTATCTCTTCTCGACTATGCTGCGGCCGGTCTCGATTCTGCGGCAGGCAAGGGCTCCGCGGAGATTTCCGTAGCCTCGTCTTCGGCTTCAAGCCAGGAATGGAGATAAAAATGAAGTATGTTTGCCTGGTCTATGGTGAAGAAAAAGATCTCTACGCAATGACCCCCGAGAGGCTGGCCAAGCTCGACGCCGATTCGATGGCCCATGACCGGTCATTGGACCAACGCGGGATGCTGATCATCGCGCAGGCGCTGCAATCGGTGAAAACGTCGAAAACCGTTCGCAGGCGCAAGGGCAAGCGGCTGGTCACCGACGGCCCCTTCGCCGAAACCAAGGAGCAGTTGCTCGGTTTCGTCATGATCGAGGCCGAGAGCCTCGATGAGGCGCTGGAGATCGCGGGCGAGATTCCGCTGGCCGAAATCGGCACGATCGAGGTGCGGGCGATCTACAAGGTGCCCGGGTCATAGAGATGTCTCGATAAGTTCCTCCGCGGAGCGGTGGCGACCAACGACTGGCATGGGCTTTCGTTTTCTTCGCCGGACGCAACTTTTGCGTGTTGAAGCGAAGCAATACTTCTCCTATCGTCGCCGAGATCGGGGGATTTCGGGGCATGCATATATTGATTGCAGCAATCGGCCTGCTCGGAGCAGCGGGCTTCTGGTGGTACCGGCTGAAGATCATGAACGACGCGGCGCGTGAGGTTGCCGACGTGGTTGGCCGCGTCCAGGGCAACGTCCGCCGCAAGAAACTGCGCAAGCAGGCGGCGCTCTCGCCGCTGACGGCGATCGACGATCCGGTCGTCGCCGCCGCGACGCTGATCACCGCCATCGTTTCCGAACATGGTCCTGTGCTGCCGCAACGCGAAGCTGCCATTCGATCGGTGATCTCGGAGATTGCCGACAAAAAACAGACCGATGAAGCGGTGATCTACGCCAAATGGGCGGCATCGCAAATCGACGACGCCACGGTCGTCATCGACAAGCTGGCACCGTTCCTGCGCGAACGGCTCGACGCGGTCGAAAGGAGCGATCTGCTGCGGATGGTCAGCCGTGCGGCGGAAGCCGGCGGACAAAACCTGCAGATTCCCGACCAGCGCATGCTGCGGCTGCGCCAGAAGCTGGGCTTCGAGGTCAACTGACCGAACGGCCAGTAACGCGCACTTGCCAAGCCTAAATCGCCTCGCCCTTCAACAGTTTCGGCGTGTCGCCGGACAGACCCGACGCCTGGCGGATGAAAAACCCCTTCAGCCGCGGCATGCGCTCGACGAGGCCGAGGCCGATGTCGCGCAAAGTGCGCAGCGGGCCGAAATCGTTGGAAAACATCCGGTTCAGCACATCGGTGGTGATGCCCATCTGCACCGTGTCGAAACGCCGCCATTGCTGGTAGCGCTCGAGCACGTCGAGCGCGCCGATGTCCTGGCCGAGCCGGTCGGCCTCGACCACCACTTCGGCCAGCGCCGCCACGTCCTTGAAGCCGAGATTGAGACCCTGGCCGGCGATCGGGTGGATGCCGTGGGCGGCGTCGCCGGCCAAGGCGATGCGCGGCGCGACGAAGGCGCGCGCAATGATCAGCCCGAGCGGCCAGGCACGCGGCTTGTCGGCGATATGGATTTCGCCGAGTTTCAGGCCAAAGCGCTGCTCGAGCTCATATTCCAGGACCAGCGTGTCGCCACTGACCAGTTTCTCGGCATCCTGCGACCGTTCGACCCAGACGATCGACGAGCGGTTGGTGCCGTCCTTGCCCGGCTTGAGCGGCAGCGTGGCAAACGGGCCCGCGGGAAGGAAATGCTCTTCGGCGCGGCCGTTGTGCGGCCGCTCGTGCGCCACCGTGCAGACGATGCCGGACTGGCCATACTCCCATTTCACCGTCTTGATGCCGGCCATGTCGCGCAGCTTCGAATTGACGCCGTCGGCGGCAACCAGCAGCCGCGCCTTCAGCGTCGCGCCGTCGGCAAGATGCACGGTGATGCCGGCGCCGTTGATGTCGAAGGCGCTGACGGCGACGCCTTCGATGATGCCGATGCCGAGTTGTTCGGCGCGCCGGCGCAAGGCGCCGTTCAAATCCTTGTTGGCAACCATATGCGCAAAGGGTTCGCCGGGCGCGACCTCGCCGTCGAAAGTGAGGAACACCGGGCGGACCGGATCGGATGTGCGCGAATCGGTGACGATCATTTCGGTGATCGCCTGCGCCCCCGGCGCGATCTCGTTCCAGACGCCGAGCTGGTCGAGCATGCGGCACGCGGCGGCGGCAATCGCCGAGGCGCGGCCGTCCTTCTGCCAGACCCTGGCGGGTGCCGCATCGACGACGGCGACGGCGAGGCTCGGCCGCGCCTGCTTCAGCGACACGGCGGCGGCTAGGCCGACATAACCGGCGCCGGCGACCAGAACATCGAGCGAATTCTTGCTGTCGACCATGGCAATTCCTTTCGCAGCCTGACTGTCGCCGGGCATTCCGCCCTTGACTGCCCGCTGTTCCTGTCGGAAACCGCCATTGTAATTTTGCGGCGAGGTCAAGATGACGGCAGCCATGGACGAGCTTCTCGGCATTCTCGACCTCGAGCAGCTGGAACACAACCTGTATCGTGGTCGCAGCCCCAAGCTCGATTGGCAGCGCATCTTCGGCGGCCAGACCATCGCCCAGGCGCTGGTCGCCGCGCAGCGAACGGTCGAGCCCGAGCGCCACGTGCATTCGCTGCATGGCTATTTCATGCGGCCGGGCGACACCAAGGTGCCTATCATCTACGAGGTCGACCGCATCCGTGACGGCGGCTCCTTCACCACGCGCCGCGTCGTGGCGATCCAGCACGGCCAGGCGATCTTTTCGCTGGAAGCCTCGTTCCAGCAGGATGAGGTCGGCCTGGAACATCAGGTGCCGATGCCGCAGGACGTGCCGGCGCCCGACACGTTGCTGTCGCAGCGCGAATTGCTGGGCAAGTTCGGCGAAGCCGTGCCCGACGGCATCAAGCGCTATTGGGAGCGCGACCGGCCGATCGAGATGAAGCCGGTGATGCTGAAGCATTATACCAGCCGGGAAAAGCTCGAGCCGAAGCAGAACATCTGGATCCGCACCACCGGCCCGGTGCCGGCCGACCGCGCCACGCAGGCGGCCGTGCTCGCTTACCTCTCGGATATGACGCTGCTCGACACCTCGACCTTTGCTCATGGCCGCGCCATTTTCGATCGTGATATCCAGGCAGCCAGCCTCGACCACGCCATGTGGTTCCACCGCAGCCATCCGCTCGACGACTGGATGCTGTACACGCAAGACAGCCCGTCGACGCAAGGATCGCGTGGCTTTACCCGCGGCTCGCTGTTTGCCCGCGACGGCACCTTGATCGCCTCGGTTGCCCAAGAAGGACTCATCCGGCTGAAGCGGCCGCCTGCGGAGTAGGCATTTTTCGAAATTTGCCTATTTTTTAAGCATATGCACCGCCGCGCCTGTGAACAGGCAGCTGCCAGACCTTCTCGATTTCGTTGTTTAACAACAGCTTAACACCCTGCTTCGGCAATTGGCACGGAGCTTGAATCCTAGCGGGCACTCTCCGGCTCTCATGGGGATCGGCGAAGTCGTGCAAACGCGGGGACCCGCAACAGCAAAGGGTGAAACCTTATGAAGATCGTGATGGCAATCATAAAGCCGTTCAAGCTCGACGAGGTGCGCGAGGCGCTCACCGCAGTCGGCATCCAGGGCCTGACCGTCACCGAAGTAAAAGGCTACGGACGTCAGAAGGGTCACACGGAAATCTATCGCGGGGCGGAATACGCGGTCAGCTTCCTGCCGAAGATCAAGATCGAAGTCGCGGTCGCTGTCGACATGGTCGACAAGGCCGTCGAAGCCATCACCGCGGCGGCCAAGACCGGCCAGATCGGCGACGGCAAGATCTTCGTTTTCGGCATCGACCAGGCGGTGCGCATTCGCACCGGCGAAACAGACACCGACGCGCTTTGAGCTGCGGATACGTATTCCAATGGAGAGTTCAATGAATATTCCTTCCACCTTGAAGATAACGGGACGCGCGGCCGTTTTAGGTTCGCTCGCTCTCGCTGCGCTGGGCACGGTTGCTGCGTTCGCGCAGGAAGCGGCACCGGCGGCACCGGCTGCCCCTGCGCCCGCGCTCGACACCGGCAACACAGCCTGGATGCTGACCTCGACGGCGCTGGTGCTGATGATGACCGTACCGGGCCTGGCGCTGTTTTATGGCGGCATGGTGCGCAAAAAGAACGTGCTCGCCACCATCATGCAGAGCTTTGCCATCACCTGCCTGGTGACGGTGCTGTGGTTCATGTTCGGCTACTCGCTGGCCTTCTCGGATGGCGGCGGCATGAATGCCTATCTCGGCGGCTTCTCGAAGTTCTTCCACAACGGCATCACCACCTCCTCGCTGTGGCTGCCGGGCGTGGCGAACATTCCTGAGTTCGTCTTCTCGATGTTCCAGATGACCTTCGCCATCATTACGCCGGCGCTGATTGCCGGCGCCTTCGCCGAACGCATGAAGTTCTCGGCGCTGCTCATCTTCATGGGCGCGTGGCTGCTGGTGGTCTACGCCCCGATCGCGCACTGGGTGTGGGGCGGCGGCTTCCTCGGCACAGCCGGCGTTCTCGATTTCGCCGGCGGCACGGTCGTTCACATCAACGCCGGCGTTGCCGGCCTGGTCTGCGCGCTGGTTCTCGGCAAACGTGAAGGCTACGGCACCACCAACATGGCGCCGCACAACCTCGTCTACTCCGTCATCGGCGCTTCGCTGCTGTGGGTCGGCTGGTTCGGCTTCAACGCCGGCTCGGAACTGGCCGCCGACGGCCTTGCCGGTGCCGCGATGCTGAACACCCAGGTTGCCGCTGCCGCTGCGGCGCTCGCCTGGATGTTCGCCGAATGGATCGTCGCCAAGAAGCCGAGCGTGCTTGGCATCATCTCGGGCGCCGTCGCCGGCCTGGTCGCGGTGACGCCGGCTTCCGGTTTCGTCAATCCGACCGGCGCCTTCATCGTCGGCATCGTCGCCGGCGTGCTCTGCTACGTCTCGGCCGTCAAGCTCAAGCACGCGTTCGGCTATGACGACTCGCTCGATGCATTCGGCGTGCACGGCATCGGCGGCATCATCGGTGCATTGCTGACCGGCGTGCTCGCCGATCCGGCGATCAACAGCCTTGGCTCGGGTGCCTCTGTCGGCAAGCAGCTCTACGGTATCGTCTTCATCATCCTGTGGACGGCGATCGCGAGCTTCGTGATCCTCTATATCGTCAAGGCGCTGGTCGGCCTGCGTCCTTCCACCCAGGAAGAGGTCGAAGGCCTCGACATCAGCCAGCACGGCGAAGTTGTGCCGTGAGGTTTATTGGCTGGCACCGGCGTTTTGCCGGTGCCGGGAAGATCCCGTCGTGATGCTCCCGAAAGGGCTCACGCCTTGAGGCCCGGAAACCTTCCGGGCCTCTTTTTTGTGTGCAGGCGGCCGTTATGGCTCGATCATACAATCGCTTGATCAAGGTGGCTCGATCCGCCGGCGGCGTGAAACAGCGGCCGCAACGCTCCGAACTGTGGTGGCGGTCGCCCGTTCCGGTGACGCGGAATGCCCATGGTTAATGCGCCCTTAACCTTCCCGCCGCTAGTCTGACAGCCGAATCTGCCGTGTTGCGCGTCCGCGCCCGGCCGGGCAACGACAGACGAGGAAAAGCATGCGTTCAGGGGCTTCAGCACCGCTTGCGCTGGCCGATACGGAGCACGGCATCCGGTCGTTCGCGAGGCGCCAGGTCGGGCGGCTGGTCGGTGCCGGGCTGTTTGCTCTGGTTGGTTTCGGCGTCGCCGCCCTTGCCACCTGGAACGTCGCCGATCCGAGCTTTTCGCACGCCACCGACAATATCGTCACCAATGCAATGGGTTATGCCGGCGCCGTCTTTTCCGACATTGCCATGCAGTTCTTCGGACTTGCCGCCGTTGCGGCGCTGGTGCCGGCGGTGATCTGGGGATTTCTGCTGTTTACCGCGCGCGGCGTCGACCGGCTGCCGAAACGGGCACTGGCCTGGTTCGGGTTTTCGCTGCTTGGCGCGGCAATTGCCGGCTGCGTGGTGCCGCCCAAGACCTGGCCGCTGCCGACCGGCCTCGGCGGCGTCTTCGGCGACATGGTGCTCAATATCCCGGGCCTGGTCATCGGCGGCTATCCGACCGGCCTCGTCGCCAGCGTGCTCGCCGTGCTCCTGGCAGCCCCGGCGCTGTGGGTATTCTTGTATGGCTCGGCGCTGATTTCGCGCAAGAACGGCTTTGCCGTCCTCGAACAGCCTGCAGTGCCCGATCCGCAGGACGACCTGCTTTTCGACAATGAAGAGGACGAGGGCGACGAAGGTATATTGGCGCTTGGCGCCATCACCCACTGGTGGCTGTCGCTGCGGGCCTATCTGCGCCGCCGCGCCGCGCGCCGGCGCGAGCGCGACGATTTCGAGCCGGAGATGGAACCGCGCCCCAGCGCCTGGCGGCGGGCGGCCGAACGGGTCGAATCGGCCGAGTTCGCCGAGGCGCGGATGAGCCCGGGCGGGCGCGCCCGCGTCGAGCCGGAATTCTTCGCCGCCATGGTCAACGACCGCAGTGCCTCGATCGACCCTGACGATGCCGACGTCTTCGATAACGACGACAATGACGACGACATGGATTTCGCGCCCGAGCCGGCCGGCCAGCGCCGCGCTGCGCCAACCGCCAAGGTGCAGAACTTCCGTTCCGACGCCGCGACGCGCGTCGAGGCGCCGGCGCCGCGGCCGGCCCCCGGCGCCCGCGTCCAGCGCGAGGCGCAGACTTCGCTGATCGGCTCGGAAAAATTCGAGATGCCGTCGCTGCACTTCCTGTCGGAACCAAAGAACGTGGTGCGCGACGCCAGCCTGTCCAAGGACGCGCTGGAGCAGAACGCCCGCCTGCTTGAGGGCGTGCTGGAGGATTTCGGCGTCAAGGGCGAAATCATCCATGTGCGTCCGGGTCCGGTCGTCACGCTCTACGAGCTGGAACCGGCGCCCGGCATCAAATCGTCGCGGGTCATCGGCCTGTCCGACGACATCGCCCGCTCGATGAGCGCCATCGCCTGCCGTGTCGCCGTGGTGCCCGGCCGCAACGCGATCGGCATCGAATTGCCGAACGCGAGGCGCGAGACGGTCTATTTGCGCGAGATCATGGCCAGCCGCGATTTCGAAACCACCAAGGCCAAGCTGGCGCTGGCGCTGGGCAAGACCATCAATGGCGAGGCGGTGATCGTCGACATCGCCAAAATGCCGCACGTGCTGGTCGCCGGCACCACCGGCTCGGGCAAGTCCGTCGCCATCAACACCATGATCCTGTCGCTGCTCTACCGGCTGACGCCGCAGGACTGCCGGCTGATCATGATCGATCCAAAGATGCTGGAGCTCTCGGTCTATGACGGCATTCCGCATCTTCTGACGCCGGTCGTCACCGATCCGAAGAAGGCGGTGGTGGCGCTGAAATGGACCGTGCGGGAGATGGAGGACCGCTACCGCAAGATGTCCAAGGTCGGCGTCCGCAACATCGACGGCTTCAACGCGCGCGTGCAGCAGGCCGAGAAAAAGGGCGAAAGGATCTCGCGCACCGTGCAGACCGGCTTCGACCGCCAAACGGGCGAGGCGATCTACGAGACGGAGAACCTCGACCTCGAGCCGATGCCCTACATCGTCGTCATCATCGACGAGATGGCCGATTTGATGATGGTCGCCGGCAAGGACATCGAAGGCGCGGTGCAGCGCCTGGCGCAGATGGCGCGCGCCGCCGGCATCCATGTCATCATGGCGACGCAGCGTCCATCGGTCGACGTCATCACCGGCACCATCAAGGCGAATTTCCCGACCCGCATCTCCTTCCAGGTGACATCGAAGATCGACAGCCGCACCATCCTGGGCGAACAGGGCGCCGAACAGCTGCTCGGCATGGGCGACATGCTCTACATGGCCGGCGGCGGCCGCATCCAGCGCGTGCACGGTCCCTTCGTCTCCGACGACGAGGTGGAGAAGATTGTCGCGCATCTGAAATTGCAGGGCGTGCCGGAATACCTCGACGCCATCACCGAGGACGACGACAAGGATGACGATGAGCCGACGGGCAAAGGCAGTGGCGGCGGCGACGGCGGCAATTTCGAGGATTCCGACGATCCCTACGACCAGGCGGTCGCGGTGGTGCTGCGCGACGGCAAGGCCTCTACCAGCTACATCCAGCGCCGGCTCGGCATCGGCTACAATCGCGCCGCCTCGATCATCGAGAAGATGGAGAAGGAAGGCATTGTCGGCCCGGCCAACCATGCCGGAAAACGCGAAATCCTGGTGCCGACGGAGGACGACAAGTTCTAGAGCGCGTCCGCGCCGGCAACTTTGAACCTTTTGGCGCGTTGCAACGACGGGCGCCGTGCGGCCGCCAAACTTAAGCCCAACTGGGGGGCCAGACCAATATAACGAGCAAGCAATCAGATGATGGTGACCGGCATGAAAAACGCAACTCTCCCCCCAAGCAGGGATTTCGCCCCAACCCGCCGGCAGGTGCTCGGCCTCGGCCTGGTCCTGGCCGGTGCGGCGGCCGCCAATGTCGTGCCCGGCGTCCAGTTGCTGGCGTCGGCGCAAGCAGCGGTTCCGGCGACGGCGCAGAAGATCGCCGATCATTTCTCCTCGGTCAAATCGATGAGCGGCGAGTTCGTGCAGTTCGGACCCAAGGGCGAGCAGACCGGCGGCAAGTTCTTTCTGGAACGGCCGGGCAAGATCCGCTTCAATTACGACGGCGCCTCGAATTTCAGAGTGATTTCCGACGGCAAGTCGGTGGTCATCCTCAACAAGAAGCTGCGGACCTCCGACCTCTATCCGCTGTCGAAGACGCCGCTGAAGCTGCTGCTCGACGACAAGATCGATCTGTCCGGCGGGCGCGTCAGAAGCGTCAAGGAAGAGGACGATCTCACCACCATCCAGCTTGCCGACAAATCGGTGTTCGGCAATTCGAAGATCACCATGATGTTCGATCCGAAATCTTATGAATTGCGGCAGTGGACCATCACCGATGCGCAAGGCAAGGACACGACGGTGATGATCTTCAACACCAAGGAGGGCGTCAGCTTCGCCCCCGACACCTTCGCCATCGACTATACGGCGAACCGCGAGCTGAACACCAAGACGCGGTAACTTCCTACTGCTGCGGGATGGTTTTTCCGCGTTGGTGCGGGCGGCTTGTTTTTGCGGTGCGCGGCTGGCAGTAGTTTCCGCGATTGACTTCCGTCGGAGCCATCCGGCGGATCTTGCGTTGTCCGGAACCCCACATGCCGTTTTCCGTCGCTACCTGGAACATCAACTCCGTCCGGCTGCGCATGCCGATCGTCGAGCGCCAGCTGGTGGACCCAGCGCCGGACGTGCTCTGCCTGCAGGAAACCAAGGTTCCGGACGAATTGTTTCCGGAGAAGGCGTTCCGCAAGCTCGGCTACGAGCACATCGCCTTCCATGGCCAGAAGGGCTATCACGGCGTTGCCACCATAGCGCGGCGGCCGATCGAGGTGGTCGAAAAGCGCCGCTTCTGCGAGATCGACGACAGCCGGCATCTGTCGGTCACCGTCAACGCCGGCGGCAAAACGATCCTGCTGCACAATTTCTACGTTCCGGCCGGCGGCGACGAGCCCGACCCGGCCGTCAACCGCAAGTTCAAGCACAAGCTCGATTTCGTTGCCGAGATGAACGCCGTGCGGGCCGAGCATGACGAGCACTCCGGCTCGATCCTGGTCGGCGACCTCAACATCGCGCCGCTCGAGCACGATGTCTGGTCGCACAAGCAGCTCCTCAATGTCGTCAGCCATACGCCGGTCGAGACGGAAAACTTCGAGGCAATGCGGCTCGCCGGCGACTGGATCGACCTGATGCGGCTCAATGTGCCTTACGAGGAGAAACTCTACACCTGGTGGAGCTATCGCGCCCAGGATTGGCAGGCCTCAAATCGCGGCCGCCGCCTCGACCATGTCTGGTCGTCGCCAAACCTGGTGCCGCATTTTGCCGGCTATGAAATCCTGCGGCCGGCGCGCGGCTGGGAACGGCCCTCGGACCATGTGCCGGTGATCGGGCGTTTCAACCTGGATTAGCTTTGTCTCGCCTCAGCGAAACCTGAAGCTATCCGCGATGTAGTCGGGACGGGCGTTCAGCGTGGCGAAAACGTCCTCCAGGTCAGGCGCCCCCGCCAATATGCCCGACAGGACCAGCGTCGTCGCGACACCGACGCCGTTGCCGCCGGCGATGTCGTGCTCGACGCTGTCGCCGACGCAGACCACGCTGTCGCGCTCCGGGTGGCCCGCCAGTGCCAGCGCTGCCTCGAATATCTGCGGATTGGGCTTGCCAATGCGCGACACGCTGCCGCCGAGGCTCTCATAGAGATCGGCGAGCCGGCCGGCGCCGAAGCGAGGGCCGACGGCAGTCAGCATGATCTTGTCGGGATTGGTGCAGAAGCATGGCACCCGCCGCGCCGCCGCCGGACCAAGAAGCCGGCGATAATGGTCGAGGTCGTAGCGATCGCCCTCGCTGGCGGAAATCAGCACCAGTTCGGCATCGTCGCCGTCCTTGGCCAGGACGAAGGGCAGGCCGTCGACAGCCGAACGGTCATTGTCGCGGCGGATCAGCAGGCATTTTGTCTGCGGGCGCAGGGCTCCGGAGGCTGCCATTTGGTGGAAGGAGCGCCACGCCACCTCGCCGGAGGAGACAAAGTGGTCCCAGCTTCCCGGTTCGAAGCCGAGCTTCAGCAGGCGGTGCTCATTGGGTTGCGCCCGCTTGCCGGAATTCGAGATCAGTACGATGGTCTTGCCGGCGCGCTTGAGTGCCGACAACGCTTCGACAGCACCTGGATAGGCGCTGGTGCCGTCGTGCAGCACACCAAATTGGTCGAGCAGGAACACCTGATAGCGGTCGGTCAGCGCGGCGATGCCGTCGAGGTGTTGAATTGCCTTGGCCGTCATAAAAGCCCCGCTGCGCTTGCGCCCATCAGCGCCAGCCGCGCCGTGCCGGCAGCGGCCTCCTCCGAAAGAGCCGGCACGAGAGCGACGCCAAGCTTGCGCTGCCGGATCGCTGTCCAGGCCGGATTGGCCGCACCGCCGCCGACGCTCCTGACCGATGTCAGCCGGGGCGCGCCGAGTTCGGCAAGCCGGCGATAGCCGAGCGCTTCGATCGCCGCAATACCCTCGAACATCGCTTTCAGATAGTCGGCATCGTCGGCGGGCCGCGGCTCGAGGCGCGGCGGCAGCGCCGGATCGGCTATGGGGAAGCGTTCGCCCGGCGCCGGCAGCGGGTAATAATCGAGGCCGGTCTTCGTCGCCGGGTCGATTTTTTTGCTGAGTTCGACAATGCGGGCGACGGGGAAATGCTGGGCCAGCACCTTGCCGCCGGAGTTCGAGGCGCCGCCCGCCAGGTAGGTGTCACCCAGCCGATGGCTGTAAATGCCGAATTGCGGCGCCGAGATCGGCCGGTCGCAGAGGATCTTGATGGTCAGCGACGAGCCGAGCACAGTGACGCCGTCGCCCGCCGCCGTCGCGCCGGTTGCCAGGAACGACGCACAGCCATCGGTGGTGCCGGCGACCACGACCACGTCGCGCGGCAGGCCGAACATTTTCGCGGCGCTGGCGGTGAGCGTGTCCGTGACATCGCCCGGCCGCACGACGCGGGGCAGGAATTCCATGCGCACGCCGGTCGCCGCGATCCAGTCCGGCCAGCGCCGGGCCTCGACGTCGTAGCCGGTCTTCAGGGCGTTGTTCTCGTCGCTGACATCGAAATGGCCGGAAAACTGTCCGGCGATCCAGTCTGCCTGGTGCAGCACAGTGGCGACGCCGGGCAGGTGCTGGAAAGACAGCGCCTTGGCGAGACCGGAGGTTGCCCCGAGTGCAGCGCTCGTTGCCGGTGCCGCGCCGGCTATTGCTGTCAGAATAGTGTCGTCAGCGACCTTGTCGTTGTACATCAGCGGTTCGGCCAGCGGCCGCCCGGCGCCGTCGACCGGCAGCAGCGTGCCCGACGTACCGTCGACGGCGATCGAGCGCACTGCCGCGCGATCGATACATTTGAGCAGTTCCGCCAACGTCGCGCCGACCGCCTCCCACCATATGGCGGGGTCGCGGCCGTTCGGCCCAAATCGCTCGAGGGCAATAGCGGAATGCGCGGCAATGGAAAAGTCCGGACGCATGGCGACGGCGCGCGCGCCGGATGTGCCGATGTCGATGCCGATGGCAAGCGGACCAGACGAACGCGGCATGTCAGCTGTCTCCGGCATTGAGTTTCTGGCGATATTTTTCGGCGTCCCAGTTGATCAGCTCGTCATTCTCCGCCGCTGTCAGATAATTCAGCTTCGCCGAGACATCGATCCGCGCTGTCACGTCGGAAAGGCAGCGCTGCATGGCGTCGGCACCGGCGCCGGCGTCGCCGCGCATCAACACGCCGAGTCCAGGAAACAGGATCGCCACGGGTGCGGCACCGCAGCGCTCGATGACGCGCTTCACACCCTCGTCCGGTCTCGCCACGACCGAGCCTTCGCCGAGAAAGATGACGTGGTCGGGGTAGAGGCTGCCACCCGAAGCCATGCGGCAGCTTTCAGGGTCGATCGCCACCGCATGCGCCTCAACGTCCGCCGGCAATCTGTAGTCGCTGTCGCCGGCGCGCGCCGTCAATGCCGCGATGTCCGGTTCCGCCACCTGGCGCGGCGGCCGCGCCAACAGTCGTGTCACGCGCCGCAGCAGCATGTCGGCCGCGGCGACGGTCTCGGCTGCAACGACCAGGCCGTGATTGCCGAGGATCAGGATATCCACGCCTGGCCGAAGGCGCTCGGCGATACCCTGCGCGAGCGGCAGTCCCGGCCGGCGATAGGGAATACACGCCCATTGATGGCCGTTGAGCCGCCTGGCGGCCTCGGCCTCGCAGTCGGCCTGCACCGCCAGCGAAATGGTCTCGACGCAGTGAACATGCAGAACGATGCGCTGCGGCATCAGCGCATGCACGGTGGTCTCGATCGACGGGCGCAAGCCGCGCGCGTTGAGGGCGTCGACAGTGAAGGCCTGCGGCTGTTCGGCGGCCGGGTCGCGCCGTTCGATGGCGTCGAGCAATGGCGGGATGCCGACCGGCACCATGATGTCGGCGATGAGCGCGTCCTTCAGCCAGGTGCCGGAGGCCTTGATCCAGAGCGTGTCGCCGGCTTTCAGCGAGGTGTTGCCGCCGGCGGCCTGGGTCAGATGCGGGTCGCTGCCGATGGCGGCCGAAAGCGACCGCAGCGCTGCCAGTTCCTGCGCATCCGCAGTGATCGTCATCGAAATTCCTCTACAATCCGGCCGCGTGGCCACGGCTTTGGACGTCCCGGTGCCGGGACGAAGACCCATGCTGGTATCGCAGATGCGAGTAAGTTACGTCAACAGTGATGTTATCGCGTCAAATCAGGCTTGCAATCCGAGGGACGTTGAGTAAGTTGCACCAATTGCCATGCAAAACGGCAATGCCGTGCAAAATGCTTGGGAGGCAAGCGCATTGGGAGGTAAGGGTTGAGCGACTCCGGCCGCCAGCGTCAGATTGTCGAGCTTTTGCGGGACCGGCCTTTCGCATCGGTGCGCGAGCTGCAGGAGCGGCTTGGCGTATCGGCGGCGACGGTGCGGCGCGACATCGACAAGATCGACGAGGCCGGCGAAGCGCGCAAGGTCTATGGCGGCATCTCGGCGCTCGATGGCGCTTCGCAAGCCGGCGTCGCCTATGCCAGGCCCTATGACGAGAACCGCGACCTCGCCGTCGAGGCGAAGCGGCAGATCGCCGCTCTCGCCGCCACCATGGTGCGCGACGGCGACGCGGTCATCGTTCATGGCGGTTCGACCTGCTTCCATCTCGGCGTCAAGCTCGCCGACCGCAACATCCGCCTCTACACCAACTCGATGCCGCTCGCGGCCTATCTCAGCGACCACGGCCATTGCAGCCTCACCGTCGCCGGCGGCGAACTGCACCGCGAGCCGGGCATCATCCATTCGCTGACGCAGACGGTGCCGTTCTACGCCTCGAAGTTCTTTCTCGGCGCGCAAGGCATCGGCCAGGAAGGCCTTCTGGAATCGCACCCGCTGCTGGTCCGCTCGATCGTCGAGCTCAGCCTCTGCGCCGACCAGATCGTCGTGCTGGCCGACAGCCGAAAACTGTCGATCCACGCGCGCAATGTGGCACTGCCGCTGTCGCGGATCGGCACGCTGGTCACCGATGACGGCCTGTCCGAGACAGATGCCCGCATGCTCGAAGATGCCGGCGTCATGGTGCGGATCGCGGCTTCCTCGGGAGGCGCCCAGTGAACATCGCCGTCCTCGATTTCGGCAAGACCAATTCGAAGCTGTTCGTCTTCGGCCAGGACGGACAGATCCTCGACGAGCGCCGCAGCCAGCCGAGCTGGATCCGAAAAGGCGGCTTCAGCGTGCTTGACGAGCCAGCGCTGCACGACTGGGCGGCTCGCGCCATCGATGCTGCAGTCGACACGCATGGCGTGGAAGGGCTGATGGTATCCGGCCATGGCTGCACCTTCGCGTTGGTCGACGAAGCCGCGCTGACGCATCCGATCCTCGATTACGAGCAGGAACCGCCAGCTGAAATCGCCGCGCAGATCGACCGCCGCATTCCGGATTTTGCCGAGACCTTTTCGCCGCGCCTGCCGCTTGGCTTCAACTACGGCCGCCACATGTTGTGGCTGAACGAGGTGGAGCCCGGTGCCTTCGCCGCAGCGAAATCGATCCTCGGCTACCCCCAATATTGGAGCTGGCGGTTTGGCGGCCGGCCGGTATCGGAAGTGTCGTATCTTGGCTGCCACTCGCATTTATGGGCGCCGCGCAAACGCGATCTCAGCTCGCTGGTCGATGCCGAGGGCTGGCGCGGCCAGATGCCCGCCTTCGAGCGCGCCGGCGCGGTGATCGGCGAGCAGCGCTTCGGCCAGGCCGCGAAGCCAGTCGCCATCCATAATGGCGTCCACGACAGCAATGCCGCGCTCCATGCCTACCGCCGGCAGCAGCTCGGGCCGGTGACCGTGGTCTCGACCGGCACCTGGGTGGTCGTGCTCAATCCCGACTGCCCGCTCGACGCACTCGACGGCGAGCGCGACATGCTGGTCAATGTCGATGTCGATGGCGGCCCGGTGCCAACCGTCCGCTTCATGGGTTGGCGCGAATTCGCCACGATCAGCGCTGGCTGGCAGGGCGCAATCGCGCCGTCATCGATACAACGGGTGATCGACGCCGGCATTATGGCGCTGCCGAGCTTCGCGCCGGGCGGCCCGATGCCGCACCGCCGCGGCGAACTGGTCGGGCGTACGCCCAATGCCGAGGAACGCGCGGCCATGGCGCTGCTCTATGTCGCGCTGATGGTCGATCTGTGCCTCGAGTTGATCCATTCGGACAACACAGTGATCGTCGACGGCGGCCTGAACAATGGCGGGCTGCTTGCCGCGTTGCTGGCGCAGTTGCGGCCCGGGCAGGCTTTCCTGCAGGGCGCAACGCTGGAGGGCAGCGCCACCGGTGCTGCCGCACTTGCCTTCGAAAGCGTCGGACGCGAGTTTGCCACCGAAGCGCCGGAGGCGGTGCATGCGGCAAGTTTCAGCGGCCTTGCCGGCTATCGCAACGACTGGCGCGGCCTTGCCGCCGACCGGGCTGTGGCCAGCGCAGCTGCAGGAGGTGCGCGATGAGCGCCGCCGCCCGGATCGAGACGGTGCGCCAGCCGGTGCTGGAGATGCGCCACATCTCCAAGACGTTCGCTGCGATCCGCGCCTTGCACGATGTGTCGCTGACCGTTCACGCCGGCGAGCTGCACGCGCTGATGGGCGAAAACGGTGCCGGCAAGTCGACGCTGATGAAGGTGCTGTCCGGCGCCTACCGGCCGGACCCCGGCGGCGAAATCCTGATCGACGGCGTGCCGGCCGCGACGGGCGACCCGATCAAGGCGCGCGCCGCCGGCGTTGCGGTCATATATCAGGAGCTGTCGCTGGCGCCTAATCTGTCGGTAGCGCAGAACATTTTTCTCGGCAACGAGCCGCGACGGTTCGGCGTTGTCGACCGCGAGCAGTGCAATCGGCGCGCCAGCGAGATCATCGCGCGGCTCGGCGTGACCTTCTCGGCGCGCACTCCGGTCGCAAGCCTGTCGCTCGGCGAGCGACAGCTGGTGGAAATCGCCCGCGCGCTGTCGACCAATGCGCGCATCATCGTCATGGACGAGCCGACCACGTCGCTGACCTCGCGTGAGACCGACCGGCTGTTCGACGTGATCGCGACGCTGAAGTCGCAAGGCATCGCCATCATCTACATCAGCCACCGCATGGAAGAGGTCTACCAGCTCGCCGACCGCGTCAGCGTGCTACGCGACAGCGGCTATGTCGGCACGCTCGACCGCGCCGACCTGAACGCCTCGCGCCTGGTATCGATGATGGTCGGGCGCGATCTGTCGACGTTCTACAAGAAGGATCACCGTCCGCCGGACAGCAAGCGCGCCATCGCGCTGTCGGTGCGCGGCATGTCGGACGGCAATCTCATAAAGAATTGTTCCTTCGACCTCCACAAGGGCGAGGTGCTGGCACTGGCCGGCCTGGTCGGCTCGGGCCGCACCGAACTGGCACGGCTGATCTTCGGCGCCGACAGGCACACATCAGGCATGCTGGAGCTCGGCGGCAAACCGATATCCATCGGTTCGCCGAGCGAGGCGCTCGATGCCGGCATCGCCTACCTGACCGAGGACCGCAAGCAACTTGGCCTGTTTCTCGACATGTCGATCTCCGACAATATCAGCATGGGCGTGCTGGCAAAGGACGCGAAGGCCGGCGGTTTGCGCGACTTCACGGCTGCCGAAAAGCGCGCCGCCAAGGCGGTGTCAGAGCTCTCCATCCGCACCAGCTCGGTGCAGGCCAATGCCGGCTCGCTGTCGGGCGGCAACCAGCAGAAGGTGCTGCTCGCCCGCCTGCTGGAAACCGAGCCGCAGGTCGTCATCCTCGATGAGCCGACCCGCGGCGTCGATGTCGGGGCCAAGTCGGAAATCTATCGGCTGATCGACAACCTAGCCAAGAAAGGCATCGCCATCCTGATGATCTCCAGCGAACTGCCGGAGGTGATAGGCATCGCCGACCGCGTGCTGGTGATGCGCGACGGCACCATTGCCGGCGAGGTGACGGCGTCGGAGGGCGAGCCGCTGCGGCAGGAAGCGATCATGGAACTTGCAACGGGAGCGGCTCAGCGATGACCGACAAGGTGGCCGACACGATGAAAGCGGACGACCGGGCGGTCGGCAGGAGTACGAGGTGGCGTACCGTCGTTGCCGCACTCGGCATGCTGCCGATCCTGATCCTGCTGGCGGTCGGCTTCCAGTTCATCAATCCGCGCTTTTTCACCCAGACCAATCTGCTGATCGTCATGCAGCAATCGTCGATCAACATCGTGCTGGCCGCCGGCATGACCTTCGTCATCCTGACCGGCGGCATCGACCTGTCCGTCGGCTCGATCCTTGCCGCCTCGGCGATGGTGGCAGTGATGGTGTCGCTGGTGCCCGATTGGGGACTGCTGGGGGTGCCCGCGGCCATTCTCGTCGGGCTCGGTTTCGGCGTCATCAACGGGCTGCTGATCGCCTATATCAAGCTGCCGCCCTTCATCGTCACGCTGGGATCGCTGACCGCCGTGCGCGGCGTCGCCCGCCTGCTCGGCCAGGACACGACGGTGTTCAACGCGGACCTGCCGTTCGACTTCATCGGCAACGGCTCGCTGTTCGGCATTCCGTGGCTGGTAGTCATCGCGCTGGCGGTCGTCGTCCTGTCCTGGCTGGTGCTCAAGCGCACCGTGCTCGGCACCTGGATCTACGCCGTCGGCGGCAACGCCGAGGCCGCCAGGCTGACCGGCATCAAGGTGCCGCTGGTGCTGCTCTTCGTCTACGGCGTTTCCGGCCTTCTGGCCGGCCTTGGCGGCGCCATGTCGGCGGCCCGGCTCTATGCCGCCAACGGGCTTCAGCTCGGCCAGTCCTACGAACTCGACGCCATTGCCGCAGTCATCCTCGGCGGCACCAGTTTCGTCGGCGGTGTCGGCTCGATCTGGGGCACGCTGATCGGCGGCCTGATCATCGCCGTGCTGTCCAACGGGCTCATCCTCGCCGGTGTTTCGGACATCTGGCAGTACATCATCAAGGGATTGGTCATCATCGTGGCGGTCGCCCTCGACCGTTACCGGCTCCAGGCAGGAGCAAGAACGTGATGGCCCTTAGTCGCCGGCATCCAACGAGCCGGTTTCATGTGTAACGCACCGTGAGAGGCGCGGGGCATCAGGAGGAAAATAAAATAATGAAGACCATCGCTAAACTGCTCTGCGGCGTCGCCCTTGCGGCCGCCGTCATCGCGCCGGCATCGGCAAAGGATCTGAACAAGGTCGGCATCTCGGTCGGACTGCTCGGCAACCCGTTCTTCGTCGCCACCATCAAGGGCATCGAGGACGCGGCCAAGAAGATCAACCCGAATGTGCAGGTGACCTCGGTATCGGCCGACTACGATCTCAACAAGCAGGTATCGCAGGTCGATTCCTTCATCGCTGCCGGTGTCGACGTCATCATGCTCAACGCAGTCGATGCCAAGGCGATCGCGCCGGCGGTGAAGAAGGCGCAGGCGGCCGGCATCGTCGTTGCCGCTTTCGACGTTTCGGCGCCGGGCGCCGACGTCACCGTGATGACCAACAACGTCAAGGCCGGCGAAGAGGCGTGCCAGTATCTGGTCGATAATACCGGCGGCAAGGGCGACTATGTCATCCTCAATGGCCCGGCCTCGTCGTCGATCCTGGAGCGGGTCAAGGGCTGCAAGGACGTGCTGGCAAAGCACCCGGACATCAAGATCCTTTCCGACGACCAGAACGCCGAAGGCTCGCGTGACGGCGGCCTGAAAGTGTTCCAGTCGCTGCTGACGCGTTTCGACAAGATCGACGCGGTCTTCGCCATCAACGATCCGACGGCGATCGGCGCCCAGCTTGCGGCCAAGCAGCTCAACCGCTCGGAGTTCATCTTCACCGCGGTCGACGGTGCACCCGATATCGAGAAGGAACTCGCCTCCGGCACGTCGATGATCAAGGCCTCGGCCTCGCAGGATCCCTATGTGATGGCCGGCCAGTCGCTGACGATGGCGGCTGACCTGCTTGCCGGCAAGAAGCCGGCCGAGCCGACTGTGCTGCTCGACCCGAAGCTGATCACGGCCGACAATTTGAAGGATTACAAGGGCTGGACCGCGGCTCGCTAAGCCTCCCAAGCCTGGTGGGGGGGGGGGGGGCCGCCGGCCCCGGTTTTTAGAGGGAAGCGGTTGGGAAAAAACAGTGGGGGTTGGGGGGGGGGGATAAAAACAAGACGCACAAACGTCGGAATAATAAAAAAAGAAGAAGCCCCCCAA